>JAISQR010000310.1 GCA_031274035.1 Treponema sp.
TATACGTGTTCTCAAGTGCTTGGGGACCCTGTGGGTCCCTCACAAAGGGGCAAAGAAACCGCTCCCGCTTGGTCGCGGCATTAAAGCCTTTCGCTCCAATCGGCTCATTTGGGACTAAAGTCCCCTGGCTAAAAGCCCCTCAATTCGGCCTCCGGCCTATAACCTCCATACAGCGGCGCATCCAAATTCCATCTTCCACTATTCCCTGCTGTTTGTCTCCGATATCCAGCCTTTGGAGAAACGCTGGGCAGGGAGCCAGGCGCCCTCCGAATCCTCGCGGGGAATACGATCGCTAACGGGAAAACCGTAAAGACCCATACCGCGGATCAGGGCTTTGACAAAATCGGTTGAGGCATCCGATTTAGTTTCGTCTGGACGCAGGGTGTCATCCTGGAGGGTTTCAGCGCCGGGGATAGGATGAGCCCAGGCAATGAGGAGATCGAGGACGGCGCCGCTCACCAGACGCGGATAGGGCGGAAGTTCCGGTGAAATACCAAGGACGAATACGGCTGTCTCGCGGTTATAGGTCTGATAGTAGAAACCGTTTAACTTGATAGGACGGTTTCCGTTTTCCGAAATTGTCCAGGGAGCGTTTTGCAGACCGGCGTAATACACCGGACCGTCGGGAACCAAAGGCGGGGTTCCGCTGTCGAGGGCGGCATTCCAGGCCGCGACGAAACGTTTCCGCAGACCGGCCTGTGTTTCGGGGCCTTGGGGCGGATAAGCGCCGGCATAAAGGCCGATTACTGGCGGCGGAGTTTCGCGGGAGGAGGGCGCTTCTTCGGCATGGAAGGCGCTTTTCCCTGAGCGGTCCAATGTGATAAGGCCCTGGACAAAACGCTGGGCTATGCCGTCCCCCCAAAAGAATTCCCCGGTAAGGGGAGCCCCGTAACCGGGCACTCCGTTTGTCCTGTTCACCCCGCCGCTCTTGCCGTACTGATCCAAAATTAGGCCGGAAAGTGCGTAAACCCTGTCCTGCGTAAGGCCGCCCACAGCCAAAACCAGGTCGGGAAGGCCCCAGGAATTGGCCTTTTTCTGGGTAGAACGCCAGTTCTGCACCCAGCCAAGGGGGGATGATGCCGGCCAGCCGTGGATAAGATCGCTGCCAAGCGCGCCCCTGAGCGGCAGGTCCCGGATAAGGGCATCCTGATACGCGGCACGGAAAGCGCCGGTCAGATCGGTCTTTTCAGTATTGGTAAGGCGCGCTACCCTATCCCCGGAGGATGTACTGAGACGGCCTATTCCGGGCATTGAATGAAGCGCGGGAAGGGGCGTAGAGGTAAAGGCAAGACCGGGGGGAGGATCGGTCTTTTCTATAACAGGTTCGCTTTCGGCATCCGGTTCTTCGGGAATGACGAGTGCAAGCTCTTCCGCTTCAGATATCTCTTCAGGCGGGCTCTGTTCAGCTTCTTCAGGCGGAATACTCTCTTCTACCACGACGGTTTCTTCGGTAGGAGGAGGTTCCTCGGGGGGAATCTCCGCAGGCGGTTCTTCCGCCAAAAGTTCCTCCTCCGGCAAAACTACCGCCGGTTCTTCCTCCTTCAACAGCTCTTCTTCCGGTAAAATTGCCGCCGGTTCTTCCTCTGGAGGGGCTTCTTTAGGCAGGGCCTCTTCTTCTACCGGCGCGGCCGCGGCAGGACTTTCCGGCTCTTCAGGCGGCAGTTTGGACGCGGCCTCAGCCGTTTTTTCCCCAACATCGGGGGCAGGTATCTGCGGCTGAATTGCACTCTGTTCCCGCGGAGCGCCGGTGCACGAAAAGAACAGGCAGCCGAGAAGGACGATTAAAAGATGATCGCAAAAAATAAACCGCCGGGGACAAGGAGGACGGGCGGCGCAAGGTACTGACGCAAAGCCGGCTGCCTTGCACCCGGATCTTGCATTTTTCCGCCTAAAGGCCGCAAAAACGCGATTAACGCGCGGCCTGTAAAGCAGTGCCGCGGAACGCGGGGGAGCAGCGGCGCCCACGGCGGCTTCATTTTTTGCGCGTAAATTCTTACTCTGCCTTTCCATACACTCTCCCCCATAAAAAACGTAGTAAATATCTCTCTGATACGGAAAAAAACATCTATTAATATTCTCCGCTTTATGTTACCATAAAGTTAGAGAAAGTTTTTCATTTACCATAGAGAAACTTATTCTAAAAGCTGATTTCAAAACGGAAATTTTGAAATGAAGGGCTTTAAATTTGACAGGGCTTTGGTTTAAGCTCTATATTATTCTAAAAGGAATACGCTCCTTATGCAAGAATTGTTTATTGGGTTTATGTCATTTACCTGGCAAGCGGCAGTGATGATAGGGGTCGGGCTGTTGCTTATCTTTTTGGCAGTCAAAAAGGAATATGAACCTATGTTGCTGCTCCCTATCGGTTTTGGTACTATACTGGTGAATCTTCCCCTCCATGCGGTCTGGGAGTACGCGGGAGAGCCGGGTTTTTTGCAGCTTCTGTTCAAGGCCGGTATCGCGACCGAATTGTTCCCGGTGCTTATCTTTATCGCGGTGGGGGCTATGTGCGATTTCGGCCCTATGTTCAAGAATCCGGTGATGATGTTCTTCGGCGCGGCAGCCCAGTTCGGGATATTCGCAAGCATTATTCTGGCGGTAATACTGGGGAATACGATTCCCGGTCTTGAGGACTTTAGGGACCTCCGTGTTGCAAGCGCTATCGGTATAATCGGTGCGGCGGATGGGCCCACCTCAATTTTTGTGGCGGCGCGCTTTGCCCAGAAGTACATGGGGCCTATTTCCGTTGCGGCCTACTCCTATATGGCCTTGGTACCCCTGATACAGCCGCCGGTTATCAGGGCTATCACGACCAAGAAGGAGCGCACAATTAAGATGACTGCCCGCGATGGGGAAGTACCAAAGAGTCTGCGTATATGCTTCCCTATTATGGTTACATTTATATCCGGCATGGTAGCCCCGATAAGCGTACCCCTTATCGGCTCCCTTATGTTCGGCAACCTGATCAGGGAATGCGGCGTACTTGAGCGTCTTTCCAAGGCAGCCCAGAACGAACTTGCCAATATTGTTACCATCCTTTTGGGGATCACTATCGGTTCCAGTATGAGCGCGGATCGCTTTCTCCAACCCGCGACTATAATGATACTTGCGATGGGGCTGGCGGCCTTTGTTTTCGATACGGCAGGCGGGGTTTTCTTTGCCAAATTTCTCAACCTCTTCCTTAAAGAGAAGATCAATCCTATGATCGGGGCCGCCGGTATTTCCGCTTTTCCTATGAGTTCGCGGGTTATACAGCGGCTGGCTACGGCGGAGGATCCTCAGACCTTTGTGATCATGCACGCGGTCAGCGCCAATGTATCGGGACAGCTTGGTTCGGTTATTGCAGGCGGCATCGTACTCGCCCTAGTGCCCCTCCTGCTGGGGATGTAAGGGGCAATGTATTTTATTTTTCTATGAAAAGGGATTAATCGTGGATGTAATGTTAAATGAATTTATTCGAAACGCTACCACCGTACAGAAGAGCCTTTTTCTCCTTGTATGCGGTGTGCTTTTTGTCTTTGCCGTTCAGGTGGTTTTTTATTTAACGGTAAAACTCTGGCCTCGGAAGAAATGAAGGAATTCCGATGAAGCAAATTCTGATTATTGATGAGTCGCCGCTCTTCAGAGACTACCTGAAAGACAAATTGCAGGATACCGAAGAGGAGGTTGAGGTAAGCATAGCGATAAACGCTCTTGATGGTATCTCAAAAATCAGAAATATCTATCCCGATCTGGTAATTATAGATTACCATATGAGCCGCCAGGGTTGCTTCGATGTGCTTCAACAGAAAAAGGCAAACCCCAATACGGCAAATATTCCGGTGATCGTTCTTGCCGAGAAGATCGATCAGAAACGTATTATTCAGCTTGTACCTTTTAATGTTAAAAAGGTCTTTACGAAACCTATCAAAATAGACGCTCTTTTTGCTACGCTTAAGGAAATGTTGGGGGTAACTTTTCACCTTGACGATACTCCGGGCATAGTCGAAGTGCATGTTAATGACGATATAATGTTTATCGAAATAGCCCAGGGGCTTAACCGTGATAAAATTGACCTTCTGGGGTTTAAGATAATTGAGCTTGTCAATCTTTACGAGATAAGGGTGCCTAAACTTATTATCATGCTGAGTGATATATGTCTGAACTTTACCGACGCCCCGAATCTGGAAAAATTACTAACGACCATAATCAATTCCTCTAAGGCCAGGCTCCACCATATTCGGGTACTTACCAGGGACGACTTTACACGGAAATATATTGAAGGCCGGAAAAATTTTAACGAGATCGAGGTGGTCTCCAATTTGCAGTACGCCATTGACGGGCTGCTGTCCGACATAGATCAGTCTATGCAGTACGGTGAAAAGAAGGCTGAACTTATTGGGGATAAGTTACTGACCGTGAAGGATGCTGCTGATGGGGAATCCGTTGCCCTCCGTCTTAACTCTGAATCCAGGTCCGCGCCTCTTACCATGACGGCCCTCAAGGAGTCGCTTCAGAATATGCATATTGCTGTTGTAGATGATGATTTTGTTATTCAGGAGCTTATCAGGAATACTTTTAAAGAGACGGGGGCGTTGATCCATTCCTATTCCAATGGGGCGGAGTACCTTGCCAGTCTGGGGGGGGCCAAGTTCGATCTTATCTTCCTCGACATTATGATGCCCCAGGTGGATGGCTTTCAGGTACTTAATACCCTGAGGAATCGGGGCATACAGCAGTCCATCATAGTCCTGTCTGCGGTTACCCAGAGGGAAACGGTCATCAAAGCCTTCAAGATGGGGATTAAGAGCTATCTTATTAAGCCCTTAAAGCCGGACGAAATCTTCAGAAAATCAATTGAAATTCTAAAACCTCATTTTTAAGGGTTTTTATGAAAACTTCACGAGAGGAAGCCTGCTTTTCACCGGATTATCTTGAGGATGTAAGCCTGTATTCAAGGCTCTTTAGGACATCGGTTGTTGCTATGGCTGTTCTGGATATGGAAGGAAGGATATTTGTATCCAACCGGCGGTTTGAAGAACTTTGCCGTTCTTTCCATGTCATACCGCCGGTAAAGAATATTGAAAAACGCTGTTTCTCTATAGAGGAACTTCTTGATCTGGAAGGAGGGTTCCGCTTTGATAATTTTTTTGCCCGTATTATCAGCGGTTCGGCGGATAGTATATCCTATCATCTTCCCCTCCGCTTGAAGGGCAGCCTCAAACCGGCGCGGGTTCAGGACGAAAGTGAAGCCAGCCACTGGCTGAAGATTTATGCCTGGATTATCAAAAAGAACGAGGAACTTGAGGAAAGCGGCCCCTTTATCGGTCTAATTATAGAGGATCATACAGGGAAACGGCAGCAGGAACTGCGGCTCCTGGAGGACAAGGAAATTGCCGAAAAGGCTATGGAGGCCAAGAGCCAATTTTTGGCGAACACGAGCCACGAGATACGGACACCCATACAGACCATTATGGGCATGATCGAACTGCTCCAGGATACACGGCTGGATCACGAGCAGGCCGAATATTGCAGACAGGTTAAATTCTCCGCCGATGTGCTTTTAAGCCTTATCAACGATATCCTTGATTATTCCAAGATCGAAGCGGGCAAAATGGAGCTTGAACACATTGACTTTGATCTTGCCGAAACTGTAGAACAGGCCGTAGAGATGATATCCCTTGAGGCCCACAAGAAGGGTCTGGAGATCGTTGTGGATATTCCCCTGGATGCCAATATTGTCATTGTAGGGGACCCTAACAAATTTAGACAGATTGTGATCAACCTTGTAAAGAATGCGGTTAAATTTACCCAGCAAGGAGGGGTTGTCATTAGGGCTGGGTTGGTCTACCTTTCCGGCGAGGGGGCTTCCGGCGGAAACGCAGATCCTCAACCGGATATGCAGCTTCCATCTGCCGTAAATTCAGGGGGAGCGGCGCTTCAGAGAGAAGCGATTCGGGTTTCTGTGGCGGATACGGGTATAGGTATATCGGAAGAAAAGCGGGCGCAGCTCTTTACAACCTTTATGCAGGCCGACGCTTCCAATTCGAGGCGGTTCGGAGGTACGGGCCTGGGCTTGGCTATTTCCCGGAACCTGGTGGAACTTATGGGGGGCGTCATTGAGATGGAACCTAATAAGGAGGGAGGATCCATCTTCCGGTTTACCGTACCTTTGGAACGTTCCTCCACGGGACGGAGTACGCGCCCCTTAAAAACCATAAGGGGGGATAAGATACGCACCCTGATTGTGGACGACAGCCCTGAAGCGCGGTACATCCTTGCTTCCTACGCACGGGATATAGGCCTCAGCGACATTGTAACCGCGGCCTCGGGTGAAACCGCCCTTACCATGATGCGGGGAGCTGTTTCCCGGAAGAATCCCTATGAGCTCTGCTTTATCGATATGATCATGCCGGTAATGGACGGCTGGCGGCTGGCGTCTAAGATTCATAACGATCCTCTTATCTCTAATACAAAACTTATCCTCATGGTTCCTCACGGTCTTTTAAGCGCGGATACCAAGATGACCCTCCTCAAATGGTTTCTTGCCTATATCAATAAGCCTATCAAAAGGCGGGAGCTTGTAGAAACTGTCTATACGGTACTTTCGGAACCGCAAATAGTGGAAAGTATCCCGTCTGATGAAAGTACAAATACGGAGATACTACAGGGCGCCGGGGACAAACCTCTGATTCTCATGGCCGAGGATCATCCGGTGAATCAGCAGCTTTTTTCCCTTATTCTGGACAAGCTGGGGTATCCGGTTGTCCTGGCCAGCGACGGCCTTGATGCCCTGGAGAAAGTGGAACAGAACCCTGTTTCGCTTATCTTTATGGATATACAGATGCCTCTGATGAACGGTTATGAAGCGGCGGAGGTACTACGCCGTCAGGGTTATAAACAGCCTATCATTGCCGTTACCGCAAGCACGGCTGAAGAGCGGGCGCAATGTTTGAAGGCCGGTTTTAACGATATTCTTATAAAGCCTTTCAAGCGTTCCGATTTAGAACAGATGCTTGTTAAATGGGAAAAAGTAACCGATGCCGCTCCATCTATAAATGAACCGCAAGGAATATCATCATCTTTGTTAAAGGAAGATAAAAGTATGGCCGAAAAATATCAGGCGCCGCGTGTAAAAAAAGGATTATTGGCAAGATCTATTTCCTTAATTAATACAAAAGAAAAGGCAATGTCCGCCTCGGCATTAGCCCCAGGTAAGGTCAAAACGGGGCTTCTTGCAAAAATGAACGCTATTAAAGAGCAGAACGATTCCTTAAAGGTTGAATCGGAGGAGGTCTTTAATCCAGTGGAATTACTTGATACTTTTATGGATAATGCGGAAATGGTTAAATCTTTACTCGGCCGTTTTCTGGGCCGCACGAGGGGCCAGGTAGAGTCAATGCAGAAACTGGTTGCAAACGGGGACTGGGAAGAGCTAAGGCGCGAAGCCCACACTATTAAAGCCAGCTCTCTGACCCTCTCCGGCAAGGAACTGGGAGCATCCGCATTCAAGTTGGAACTGGCCGCCAAAAATAAGGACATGCCGAATATAGAAACGGCTTATCCCCTGTTCAGAGACGCCTTCGCCCGGTTTGAACAGGCGGCATCCCGCTTTCTGGAAAAATAGATGAATCTTTCTTCCCTGCATACCCATACAAAGTTCTGCGACGGTCATGATGATATTGAGACGCTCTGCTGTACCGCCTACGAGAAAGGGCTTTCTTCCATAGGCTTTAGTTCCCATGCGCCGATTTACAAAAAGACCGGCTTTACTTCGGACTGGCATATAAAGGTTGATGCCATTGACACCTACCTTGCTGAAGTTCGAGATGCCCAACGCCGCTGGGCGGGAAAACTCAGGGTCTATCTCGGCATGGAAGTTGACTTTATACAAGGGCTTACCGGCCCTGCCGACAGGGATTACCGGGAAATGGGCCTTGACTACATCATCGGCGCGGTACATTACCTTATCCCTCCCCGTGGGGCGCCCTTTACCGTGGACGGCCCCGCGGAGGAATTTGAACAGGGTATGGGTGAAGGTTTTCTTGGGGATAGCAAAGCCCTGGTACAGGCTTACTTTGACGCCGAAGAGGAGATGATCCATGCCGGAGGGTTTGATATACTTGCCCATCCCGACCTGGTTAAAAAGAACAACGCAAAGGAAAAATGGTTTTCCCTGGAGGACAGCGCTTTCCTCCGCCGCTTTGGGGGTATAGCGTCCCTCTGCTCTGCCTGCGGTTTGGTTGTGGAACTCAACACCGGCGGTCTTAACCGCGGGAAAACACAGGAGCTTTACCCCGGCCCCCATTTTCTGCAATACTTTAGAGCCGCCCGTGTCCCCGTCCTTATCACTGCGGATGCGCACCAGGCGTCCGACCTTGACGGTAACTATGGCACAGCCCTCGGCGCCCTCCGTGATGCCGGATACACAGAAACCGTGCTCTTTGATGGGAAAAGCGGAGGGATCCCCCGGTGGGCATACGAGCCGCTGGAAAATTTTAGATGTAAAGCGGAGAGATAGGCAAAATTCATTATGCCGCGCGTTGCCGCTTTTTCTGCAAAACAACTGCTTAATTTGACTAATGTGAGTTCGGCCAAGTGTTTGCCTTGAAAAGTATGGGTAAAGGCGTATCGTGTCAAATCTATTTTGTCTGTCCATACCATGCTTGGGAGCGTGCAATGAACAAACAATACTAACGCCGCATAATTTTGCTCTTCCGTCTTTGCTGCAAACCTAAGTTTTTCCTATTCAGATTACTCATTACCATGAACGGTTGCTAAAATTTTCTTGACGATTCATATAATCCCTACAGAATACGCCAGAGCGCGGAAACCATTCCGTTTCAGGTCCCCAATGCGGGAGCAGTTTTTTATTTTAAGCCGGTCAAAACGCTGGGCCTCGGAAGCGGACATACTGATTACCGCAATGCCGCCCGGGTTTAAAAGTCTGGTAAGCGCCTCCCAGCACGAAGCATGGCGATCCGTCATCGGAACCAACGCAGGGAATGCGATGAGAAGATCGTAAGCGGAGAAAGATACATCATCCTGTTTTGTCTGTTCGTATTCGACAGGGGGTGAGCAGTCAGCCGTTCCGCCAAAACCAGACAGCCCCAGTTCCGCGATATGTGCGCCCATATCTATCGCAGGGACTAGTATCGGCGGAAGGGAGAAGAAAACAACGGATAAAGGCAGGTTCCGTAGAGCCTTTTCTATATTGTATTGAGCCGCTTTAAGTGCGATAATATTTCTTCCTGATAAAACCATGCGTATCTTGGCATTGGCAGGGTTTACATTGCCGTTCCTGTCTTTGCCCGTAAGGGCTGCAAGATGGGAAATCAACCATAGCGGCAAATGCCCCTGACCCGGTTCGTGGATAAGGATATTGAGGAAAACCCTGCCGGTGTTCTTAGAGGCTTCCTTGAGCGGAAGGGTTTTCTCCTCCTGCCTTTGAATAAGAGTTCTCTCCTGAAACGTATCCCCCCATCTGGGCCCTTCCCTAAGTAGGTTATCAATGTGAAGGCGGGTAAGCAATTTAGCCGCGTTCTGTACAGCAAAATCGGGATTATCAAATCCCGCCTCTCCGTAAAAAGTTTCCAGGGTATACGGCGTTTCTTCCATAATAAAAGACGCCGTATTCCGAAAGTAAACCGCGGCCCAGTCTGCAAAAACCCTCGGAGCCTTTTCTACCGGGCCGCATGTAAGAACCGTATGCTCCCTGCCCTGTTCTTCGGCAAGGAGGCTTTCCTCAAGACCTTTGCGGAAAAGCCCCGCAAGCGGATTGACTACGACAACAATAAGGCGGCCTTCCCTGCCGAGCATGGCAGGAGCGCGGCGGATAAAATCTTCATGGACACTCCTGCCCGCTTTGGCAGGAATATTTGAGAGGATAAGGTCCCAGGGGCCTGTCCCCTCAAGCATAGTTTCGGTATGGGCCGACAGCGTGTCTGGGTTTATGCCGTTTAAACCGGCATTGTATACGGTAAAGGCTTCCGCAAGAGCGTCTCTATCCTGACAGCGGACCTTATACGCGGGAGCCTTATCATGGGATATGCCCGGATCGGAGAAAAGGTCCGCCAGAGCTTTGGCCGCACAGATACCGATAACACCGATCCCGCAGCCTGCGTCCAGCACGGTACGCGGCGGCGGACGGTACTGCTTCAGATCATTGTCCCAGGTTTTTGACAGAACCTTGAGAAGCAGCCTGGTTCCCGTATCAATATTTGCCGAACTGAAAAGACCATGAGAAAGCGCAAAGGAAAAATCAATACCGCGGAATTTGAAGGAAACGGTTTTTGAAATATACGGATTAACATCCGGCGGGGCAAAGGGAAGGTTGCGGTCAAAACTATCCTGCTGTTCCGACAGAATTTTCATCACTCTCCTTTCTTCGCATTTTGCCGCACCGGACAAGAGGCCTTCTATATATAAACTTGTTGTCTATTTATGAATTGACCCGCTCAACATACTCGTTTGTTTCGGTATTGACGAGTATCTTTTCACCCTGTTTGATAAACAGAGGCACCCTCACCGTAAGGCCGGTTTCGGTAACAATAGGCTTGGTGGCGCCAGAGACCGTATCGCCTTTAACATAGTTCTCGCTTTCTGCAACGGTGAAGATCACCTTGTAGGGTATCTTTATATCAATAACCTTCTCTTCCCAAATGGTAATTTCGTAGTTGTCCCCTTCTTTAAGGTAGAACTTTTTGTCTTCATTACCTTCGACGGGTACTTCATACTGATCGTAGGATTCGTTATCCATAAAATGATAACCATCCTGATCTTCACCCTGATACTGGCAGGTATGGACATCCACAATAGCATCCTCAACTTCCTGCTGGGTTGGAATAGTAAGAGTCAGCACGGAACCATCCTTAATGCTTTTCATCTTTATCCGGGCTATGGCGGTTCCTTTGCCCGGATTGTGAAATTCCCGTTCAACTACAAGAAAGGGCTGCCCCTTCTGCAGCAGGCATGTTCCCTTAACAATATCTCCGCCTCTAATCATTGTCTCCTCGCTTAAAGCTATCTTTGATAATAGTAAGTATACCTTATTGACGGCCTTTGGTGAAGAGGGCGGAAAGCCTTCTTTAATGCCTGTCCCTGTAAGGCCGTTCATTGAAAGCCTGTCTCTTCAAACCTATTTCACGAACTCCGTTCCTTTAAGCCTGTCCCTGTAACCTTGTCCCTAGGAGCCTGTTGCACTTGTGGATTTTTTGCATGAAGGTGTGCCAAAGGCACACTGAACAAAAAATCCCGATCAATGGGCATCAGCGGTTTTACTTTTAAGAAATTCAACCGCTAAAGGCGCGAAAAGACACGAAAAAGCAAAGTACACTACTTCCAAGTACCGTGAAAATACCCAAATTTGAAGAATTTTAACCGCTAAGTACACATCGAACCGCGAACCTTCGGTTCGATGGTTCGCGAACACAAAGGAAGGACGGA
>JAISQR010000349.1 GCA_031274035.1 Treponema sp.
GCTACCCAGTTAGGTCGTATGTTCAAGACCTTTTCATAGAACTCATCCAGTATTGTTTGCTCTTTCATGCCTCTATTATACCTCTTTTACCTTGTTTCCACTATAGGTCCGGATGTCCCAGATTTTTTTAATTTTATAGCTGATAATAAAACTAAATTTTATAATCACATAGCCGAACGCCTAAAAACAGATCCGTAAGAAAATTCGCCGACAGGTAAGCGGACAGACCGGAAAACAGAAAACCCCCAAGGCAACCGCACCGGAATACCCGGTGGAAACCCAGGGGGTTTTTGACTAAATTACAATTGTTTCTACGGTTAAAAAAGAACACACCATGTAATCATGTCTGTAAATTTTATGAGGGAGGGGGGACTCAATGACCTCCAGCGAATTGCGTATGTTTTATTCATTTGTTCCCCGTAATTTTGCCATAGCTTCCGGATCTTTTTTGATGTTAGCGATAGCGTTTAACACAAACGCGAGGAAAATGGAGAGGAAACCGGCGGCGAAAGTGACAATGATACAGAGCAGGCCACGGCTGGGACCGGATTTTTGATCGGGAACTTCCGCCATTTCAAGCACTTGGAAAACCGGCTTTTCACTGGCCATAGTTATTTTGAGGAGTTCATACTGAACCTTTAATTGGGAATAAACCTGTCGTTGGGCGGTAAGTTCCAGAGCTATGCGATTTTGTTCAAAGGTGATAGAGGGCATGGAAGCAGCCACTCTGCCCGAGACGGTTCCTTCAAGGCTATGACTTTCAACCTCAAGGTTTTGAATTTCCTTAAGGGTATTTTCAATGTTTTTTTCCAGATTTTCTTTTTCCAGTTTGTTTTTGTCGACGCCGAGGTCGTCAAACCACTTCTGTAAATACGTGACGCAGTAATTGACAACCCGTTGGGCAAAGGCGGGGTCTTTGTCGGTAAAGTCAATGCTGAAGACACCGCTTTTTTCGTCGTAAGAGGCGGTGAGTTTTTTCTTAAGGGCTTTACGGCTCTCGGCGCGGTAAAATTTTTCTATTTTATAACGGGTAATAAGGTCAAATTCATCCACCACCGAATCAAGAAGGGTATTGGTACTAACCAAATATACAGCGAGATCACTAAAGGTTGTACCGGTGTTAATCCCCGCAAGACTGGCAAGCCCGCCCAGACCGCTGGCAGTAAGCATAGAAGACATACCGCTTCCTGAGGAGGACTCATTGTTGATGATCATAAGGGCGGCGGGAGTGTACTCGTTGGGAAGCGGCGAAGTTTCCGGGGGCAGCACAAGAGAAATAACAGCAAAGATAACCACCGCGACAGCGGCGATTATAGTGACGGTGATAATCATAGCCTTGCGGTGCCAGAGAACGGCAAAGAGGTCTATGAGGCTGATTTCGTTGTCTTGGGATTCTTCGGACATAAATATTTCCTTTACATTTTTTCATCGAGAAATTTGTTAGTTTCTTTGTGATTAAACCCAGGTATCATTTGGTTAAAAAGTTCAATCAATTCTGATCGGGTCCACTTTCCTTTTGTGCGCAATGATTGTATCGTTCTTACAAAAAATTCCAGCTTTTGCTTATCATACGCAGGTCCATTCTTAATAATACTCATTGATTTGAAACGATCTAAATTGATATCTTCTTTTTCAGTATAAAATTCCTCAAACTCCTTCTCACCCGTGGTATCGCTTTTAAAAAAATAAACTGGATATTTTCTTTTCGCCTTCAATTCCTTAACGCTACAACGGGCCTCGTCTTCCGTTTCACATTGAACCGGCTCATACCCCTGACTTTCAAGATAGCGCTCCGCAATTTCGCTGAATGTTATTAAATTAATATTATAATCCAATTTTGGGAAAAATACATCCCGGTTTTCTCCAAGCAAACAGGACATAAGACACAGCTCACCCGATTCCTGCGGAGTAACAAAATAACGGCGTACATCACAGGGTGCGGAAAGGGGTTGTTCTTTTTCCATACGCCGGTTAAACCCATATAAAAGACTGCCGTCCGAAAAAGCGACATTGGCGAACCGGGCGGTAGAAACCGGCAGTTCCAGCGAACGGCGCATAAGAAACATCTCCATGATATGCTTTGAAGCGCCCATCATGTTCACCGGATTTGCGGCTTTATCGGTAGAAACACAGAAATATTTTTTTGCCCCCTTCTCCTTTGCCTGCCGCATGGTTTTATCGGTGTTAAAAATATTTACGTCGATCATACGCATAAGGGTAAAGGGATCTTTTTCACTCCGTACATGCTTGAGGGCAGAGAGGTTGAACACATAATCATATCCTGAACCATTTGCCATGAAGGAGTCAAAAATGTCCGATCCACAGTCTATGGCAAAGGTCGCAAACTCGCCGTCGATATAGCCGAGGGAACTGCGGATATCCCGTACCAGTTCTACCATATTAGTCTCGCTGATGTCAACGACATGGAGCAGCTTTGGACCGCGCTTGAAGATTTCGCGCACCACGGCGGATCCTATGGAACCGGCGCCGCCTATGACCAGGAAGCGGGAGGAAGAGACAAGCGCGGATAGTTCCGGCTCATAGGCGGATACATCGGGGGAAAAGAGGGGGGCTGTGCGGCCTATGAGGGG
>JAISQR010000346.1 GCA_031274035.1 Treponema sp.
AGGGCACCCACATTCCAACGCTTGGATCAATTCCTTCGCCCGTTGGATTAGTAAGCACGTTGTTTGCAGACATCCCATGCTCGCCACTCTGGAAAATATGCATCTCAAATGGCAGCTTGTGTTTGGTCATTGCTTCCGCCATCAGAATAGGATTGATGACCGGCACAAACTTATCATACCGGTTATGCCAGAAAAACATAGGAGGCGTATGGGGGCCGATATAATTCACCACATCCAGCTCCGGTGTCCGGTCGGCGGATATTTTCCCCGGCGGCGGCACAATAAGATCTTCATCATGTGCGTCAAAGATTGTTGAGAGCAGGCTTGCGCCATATCCAATTACCGCCGCATTCGGTTTAATTCCATCTTCCGGTGCGCTGAGACGCCGGGCGAGGCCGGGCGTGTTCCATTGTGTAGCGGACATGGCGGCAATACAAGCACCGGCGGAAAATCCCATAAGGGCTATGTTATCTTTTTCTACACCCCATTCATCCGCGTTCCGCCTGACTTCCCAGATTGCCTTTGATACATCATCGAGAGGGTTGGGAAATTCGGAATAGTCGCCAACGGAGTAGCTGAGTACAAAGGTATGAAAGCCCTCTTTGGCAAAAGTAAGCGCCACGGGTTCCGCCTCCCGCTCGGATAAAAAGGTGAAAGCACCTCCCGGTAATATGATAATTGCCGGCCGCTTCGGGCATGGTTGGTTATTCAAGGATGAGGGTAAAATATAGGTTTGCATATTTACGCGCCCGTCCGCCGTAAAGTTAATTATTTTGTTCAGCACAGAAATTCTCCTCCTTTCTTACTTCGCGCTGGTCGCCGTGCTGTATTCTTGTTCTGAAACAGGCTCAAGCCATACCGTACCGCCTTCTGCGTATTGGGGCTTATGCCATTGCAAAACCTCCATTGTAATAGACTTGAGATTGTTTGCGATAGTCCGGCTGTTCCCGCTCCATGAATAAAACACGATCAGGTTTTTTCCGCCTTTCGGCATGGTTTGCCCATCGCTGTTTTGCGTGCCGCCGCTTTGAGCACAAATCGTTATTGTGGACGACAGTACCAACAGCGGAATTAGTAAAAAATTTTTCATTTAGTTACCTCCTTGTTATCTTCCAGAATGGTAACGGCTTCCTGTAAATACGTGATAATTTTAAGTTTTTGAGGGCAATGCCCCTCGCACGAACCACAGGCAATACAGGAAGAAGCCCTGCCGCTTTCCTGTATGATGTTACCGTAACGCCGTTTCGCGTATTCAATATTAGGAAGTTTTGTGGCAAACCGGAAGGATGAACGGGGATGGCGTTCAACGATCACGCTCCGGGCGTTGGTCTCCGATATGCCCTGTCCATAGATATATGAGGTGTCAAAATAGGTAAATCCCTTCTCCGTATAGAGATCCACCATTTTCTTCATCTGTTCTATATCGCCCTTTTCAGATATAAATGGCGAACGCATCAGGCCGAAGCCGAGTTTCTTGAAATTTTGGTCAAGATAATTTTTTGTCATTGTGGGGAAAACGGTTTTTGGGAGTTCCATCTCCAATGCTCCTTTGCCTGGTTTATTCTAATCCACTAATTCAATTTTCAATTCTACCAGTCCGGGGTACTTGTTAAAAATTTCCAGGCCGGAGGCGATCTTAGCTACAACGATTAATCCGGGATTGGGTAATACCGATCCGTCATGGTTGTAAAAAAGCGCCATGTCGTTATTGGGGATCCAAAAGCCCAAGTCGCCCCGTTCATACTCGCTTTGGCGGTCTCCTTTTACGACAAGGGGGCGCGGTAAATGCCAGTATTTTTCACGACTCATATAATCATTTGCCCTGACCGTCATAGGAAGCAGGGTAAGAAAATCCCTGGCTGTTTCGGTGTCGATTAACACGGCGCCATGTCTCCAACGGTTATTTTTAACCATTTGGCGGCTGTTCTCCGGCTGTCCTGAGCAAAGACCGGGCGGGCGGCAAAGGGCATTGCCAGAACCAATAAAGCCAGAAGGCCCAATTTGTAGTCCACGTATTCCCCTGGAACTCTTTCTTGCTCATAGGATACTGACCACCGGCAGGAATAAATATACACAATCTTATCAAAATCTTGCCTAATCTTACCAATAGCCGCGCCCCTGTAAATCGCTCGGTAGTTTTTCCACTTTCCGCTTTTATACCTAAGAAAATAGCATATCGAGCGGCCCGTCCAATCCATGCCCATTGCTATCCAGACCCCGATAAGCCCCATATTCAAAATAATACCCAAAAAGTATGCACATCCCAGCCGGAAGGCAAGCATTGAAGCAATAGCGGCATACATTGAAAATTTCACATCCCCGGACGCTTTTAGGGTATTACAGAGTACAAATGAAGTTGGATGAAGCAAGAAAGCCAGGATATTATGGGTTACGATAAGGATCCCTGCCATCCGTGCGGTCTCGGCTGAGAGGGAGTACAGCCGCAGTATGAGCGGCAGGAGAAGAATAACCGCCAATCCAAGGATACCGGTAGCAATATATGAAATAATCATTAATTTTTTGGTATAGTATGCGGCCTGGTCATACTCACATCCTCCGACACATTGCCCTACGACCGTAATGACGCCCAAGTTTACTGAATTGACAACGATAATGGCAATCATGTCAACGCTTCCGGCTACACCGTTAGCCGCGATTTGCGAAGTGCCGAAAAGTGCGACAATACTTGTTACTAAAATCCTGCCAAACTGGAAAAGACCATTTTCTATTCCATTGGGAATGGCGATACACAAAATACGCCGTGCCATATCCTTTTGAAAAGACAAGATGTTTTTAATGGTGATAAAGACCGTATTGCTTTTACGCGCCGCCAATCCGGTAAGAAGCAAAGCCGCCGTCATCCGCGCGATAAGAGTAGGAACGGCCACACCGGCAACTCCGGCGCGGAACACAAAGATACCTATGGCATTTCCAAAAACATTTATGACATTCATCAACAGGGAAATATACATGGTGACGCCGGTCTTTGCCATGGAACGGTACAACGCCGCCTGGGCGTTATATATACCCAAAAACGGAAATGACAGTGATGATATGAAAAAATACGTTTTGGCGGCGTTCATCACATCGTTTTCAACGGAACCAAAAAGAAGGCGGAGAATACTCTCATGTAAAAGGAGACAGCAAACTCCAATCGAAAAGGAAAAAATAAAGGCTATTGTTATGAGTTGCCCCGCAGCTTTGTTTGCGTTTCCCCGGTCGGCGTTCCCAAGGTACTGTGATACGATAACCGCCCCGCCGGTTGCCAGCGCGGAAAAAACGACAATAACGAAATAATTAAGCATATCCACCAAAAGAACCCCCGAAATAGCCGCCTCTCCGACAATGGAGATCATAATGGTATCCGCAATTCCGACCAACATTGCCAGTAACTGTTCAATAACCAGAGGCAGAATCAACGCTTTTAGCTGCTTGTTGGTAAACATCATGATATTTCTCAATGTACCGGCGGCCTTGAGGGGGTTTTTAGACACAATCCTGCCAAAATCTTGCCTGATTTTACCAGTCGTGATATGATTGGCCTATGGAAGGCAGGAAAGAAGATGTTCGGCGGATTATCGGTCTATTCAAGGCAAAATTAGAGCGATTAGCCCCCAACCCAGGGAAAATCCCTACGGCCATTGAAGGTTTATACCTTTACCGGAAGCATGAAGATGAGCGGGTTGAGTGTTTTAACGATCCCTGTATCGGGTTACTTATTCAGGGGAATAAGCGGGCTATTGTGGCGGACGAGGAATACCGGTTTCGCGAAGGCTGGTATATTGCGTATGGGATGGATTTACCCGCCATTAGCTATATTTCCGGGGCTTCCGCACAAAAGCCCCACCTTGCCCTGTCGATCCCCCTTGACCGCTATATTATGAGCCAGCTTGTGGCTGGGGTTAAGCGGGAGCCTTTACCCGGTAACAAAACTTACAAAGGGATAACGGCCTGATTTAGCCTTGCCTACACTGCATACCTTTAGACTTTAGGCGATTATCGGCATAGACCCGACCGGGAGGATGCTTGCTACCCCCAGGGTTCGACACAAGGCGTTTTCCCCCGAAATTCCGAAAGAAATTTGAGCATTTTGCGGAATTCTCCCATTGGTTTAGGGGTGGGGCATGTTTACCCTTAACCTATGGAACATGGCGATCCGCTCTATTCATTGATACCGCTCCCCGACTTTAAGACGCTCCTCGGCATAGACGACCGGGAAGATGCTTTAAGCCGTTATTGTCTTGTAACCGCTACCTTCACCATAGAGCAATACTGCAAACGGCGGCTATTACGGCGTAAACATACCGATTACCTCACCTTTTCAGGAGATCACATCTTTACCCTCCGGGAATACCCAGTACGGAAAGTCTTGTCTGTTCATGCCGCCACTTCGGGGGCTGTGCTTGCCGGGCAGCCCCTTTTTGAAGGGGAAAATCTTGTAAACCCTGAACATTACTATTGCCTCCCTGACGAGGGGCAGCATGAGGATATTCCTTTTCCCTCATTCTGCGGCCGCCCGGCAATGCTACGCATTTCCGGGCGGCTTTTGAGAGAAGAACAAGCAATCAAAGTGCGGTATCTAGCAGCCGCAGACACTTCGTGTCCGATTGCACTTGTGGATTTTTTGCATGAATATGCAAAAAATCCCGATCAATGGGCATACTTTCGGAGTTTGCAAGGTATAAATTTACAATAAATTGCAAATTTATACGATTTTTGGGCAAAGCCCCACAAACTCCTAGCAGCCTGCTCCCTGGGGGATCGACAAAAACCTGCTTTTTCCGGTAAAATTCCTATATGAGCGCGAGATTTGTAACAATAGACCGGGAAACACCGCTGTTATTGGAACGCGCGGGTGTAATACCTTCTGCACGCTTTTTCGCGTGCGAGCTTTAGGGCGAAAGTTTAAATTTTTGCCGCAGATAGCGGGGTATGAA
>JAISQR010000410.1 GCA_031274035.1 Treponema sp.
TACCAGCATCTTTCTCCTCTTCATACCAACCTCCCTCAATTATAACCGGTTCCAACCGGCTTAGGTTTATACCGAATACAGGCGCCCCGAACAGCCTGCCGCGCTTGCCGATTTTCCGCGTGAACATACAAAAATCCCGCCCGAACAACGGGCCGCGGCGGAAACTTTGTTTTCGTTGCGGTTTACATTCACGGCAGTGAATTTTATACGGTTTTAAACGCAAAGCAGCGGCGAACCGCCGGACAGATACCTGTATATTTCGGTATAGTCTATTATTCAACGGTTTCCGCTATAAGTCAAGAAAAAATTTACCCGTTTACCCGTATTGGATAAAGGCGCGGGAGCGGCGGCGGAGCCCCGGAAATACTGGTTTTTTGCGAAGCAAAAAAGGCGCCCGAATTCTTACACGCTCCAATCCTCTTTAATCTTTCTCTTTCAACAGCGCGTCGTTGTTCAGTACCTTAAATGAAACGGCTTTGGGGGACACGGCGTGGCGCACAACGATGCCTTCTTTATCAAGGCCGCTGGGGTACTTGCCCCGGGCCTTTTCCAGCAGATCCTCCAGGGTGTAGGCAAAGCTGTCTCCCCGCTCCTCAAGGGGGACAAAGGGGAGATCGAGGGAAGCGCAGATCTCAAGGGCGCTGTCGTAGGGAAGGTAGCTGCCGGAATCCCAGTCTTTTACGTCGAAGACATACCATGCAAGTGAGGGGAGCCGCAATTTGTTTTTTTGGATTCCGGGACCGCAGAGTTCTCCGGTAAGGACAATGTTTTTTCCAAGGCGAGGGAGTTTTTCCTTTAGGCCGTATTGATAAACCGGCGTCCAGTACAGGGCGTCCGCTTCGTCTTTGATCTCTTTGTTGCGGCTACAGCATCCGATTTTTCCGTCAATATAATAGACAATGCCGGATGTACCGTCCATTTTTGTGGTTATGTAGTAGGGTTTCCCCAAGAGCTCGTTGAGCAGTTCAAGGGCCGACTGTACACGGATCTCATCGGAGGCGGGAATTCCGTTAGGCCTGCCGCCGATGATGGTTCCGCCGGCGCCGGCGGTTTCGGGGATATACCATTTCTTTACGCCGAGTTTTTCGGTTACGTCCTCTCCTTCGGCAAAACCTTCAAGTTCGGGAAACAGGGAGAGCGGCAGGAAGAGGCCCTGCGAAAGCTGACCGCGCATCCTTGCCGTGCGAATGCGGAACCCTTTGCCGTTATCCGCGTTTTCGCGGTACGAGGAATTACGCAAAAACTCGTAGCGGGGATCGATGGGGAGGAAACTATCCACCTCGAAATAGACGCCCAAGTCTCCCGTTTTGAACTCGCCTTTTTTGACTACACACTGCCAGCCCATGATGCGGACCGCCTCAAGAAAATCCGAATCGGGAACGGCCGTTATGGCCTTGACTCTTTGAATCGTAACCAGCGCGCGCATATCATGCCTCCTGACTTCCAGCCCTTCGTTTGACTAATTAACATACGCTTCCATGAGGGCAATCTATTAATTTTGTCTCTTATTACTGTTTCCAAAAATTCCATAATATCTATAGTATACCGCTAAAAAACAGAAGGTTCAATGATGGAATTGCGGAATCCTTTTACCCTGCATGCTTACATATTGTTGATCCTTTCCCAAAACTCGGTTAGTTTTGGGAAAGGATCTGTTGTAATACTTTAATAATATAAATTGTTCTTTGATTAAAAGCTCTGCCGTGATTAATTTATACCGCTTCGGCTCCTACCAACAGCCTTGTGCCAACCGTCAAGCAGCGAATTACGTTTGGCTTCGTCCATGCCTGGGGAAAAGGAAGCGTCTTCCCGCCACAGGGCCTTGACCTCTTCCAGGTTTTTCCAAAAACCCGTCGCAAGTCCCGCAAGGTAGGCGGCGCCCAGAGCCGTTGTCTCGCGGATCACAGGACGGCTGACGCGGCTGTTAAGAATATCGGCCTGGAATTGCATGAGAAACGAATCGCGCGTCGCGCCGCCGTCCACCCGCAGTTCCGTAATTTTTTCGCCCGTGTCTTTTTCCATTGCCCGCACTAAATCCAGGCTCTGATACGCAATGGATTCTTCCGCGGCGCGGATAATGTGGTAGCGTTTTGTGCCGCGGGTAATGCCGGTAATCGTACCGCGCGCGTACTGATCCCAATACGGCGCGCCAAGACCCGCAAAGGCCGGTACAAAATATACACCGCCGGTATCCTCCACCTTGTTCGCGTAGTATTCCGCATCGGGGCTTTCGGTAATAAACCGCATCTCATCACGCAGCCACTGAATTACCGCGCCGCCAATAAAGACGCTGCCCTCAAGCGCGTAGTGTATAGTGCCGCCGGTACTCGCGGCGATGGTAGTTAAAAGCCCGTTACGGCTTTCGTATGCTTCGGTTCCGGTATTCATAAGGAAGAAGCAGCCCGTACCATAGGTATTTTTCGCCTCGCCCTTTTTGAAACAGCATTGGCCGAAAAGCGCCGCCTGCTGATCCCCGGCGATACCGGCAATGGGGATTTCCGTACCCTGAATGTTTACCGTGCCGTACACAGCGCTGGAAGTCTTCACTTCCGGCAAGCAGGCGCGGGGTATGTTCAGCGCCGACAGTAATTTTTCGTCCCAGTCAAGTTTATGTATATTGAAGATCATGGTGCGGCTTGCATTGGTATAATCGGTAACATGAACTTTTCCGCCGGTAAGTTTCCAGATAAGCCAGGTATCAACCGTGCCGAAAAGAATATCGCCGTTCTCCGCCTGTTTCCGCGCCCCTTCGATATTATCAAGAATCCATTTAATCTTGGTACCCGAAAAATACGCGTCAGGAATAAGGCCCGTGGTTTTTTTGATATGCACGGAAAAACCGTCCGCGACAAGTTTGTCAACGATTTCGGCGGTACGTCTGCACTGCCAGACAATAGCGTTGTAAACAGGTCTGCCGGTTTTGCTGTCCCACATAATCGTGGTTTCCCGCTGATTGGTAATACCTACGGCGGCAATATCGGAAACAGCGATGCCGTACTGTGTTATCAATTCCATCATTACCGCATACTGGGATGAATAAATTTCCATTGGGTCATGCTCAACCCAGCCCTCCCTGGGATAGATTTGCGCAAATTCCCGCTGAGTTACGCCGATCATATTTTGCCCGCGGTCAAACAAAATCGCACGGGAACTTGTCGTCCCCTGATCCAACGCCAGAATGTACTTAGCCATAATACCCTCCTAAAAGTCAAAATGAAACGAATCAAGTTTGTATTCGTTTTTTAAGGCCGTGATGGTTTCTTTTAAGCTCTCGTTCAGGGGGAACTCCGCCTTTAAGATTCGCCGTATACCCCTGAATAATGACATAGTAATACAAAAAAAAAGCGCGGCAAAATAACCCCACGGCTATTTTGCTGCGCTCTAATTCTTCTACAAATAGAAATATAAACCGAATTAATCAACTATATTCTGATTATAGCACAGGTAATCACAAAATAGCAAGTAAAATTTTCGTAACTACAGGTATATGCGATATTTATACGTGTTCTCAAGTGCTTTTAACAAAGGGACTCATTTCAGGGCCAAATGCCCCTCCATTCCGCCGATTGCGCCACGGTAGCGGCGACGCTATCCCCGTATGAGGCCTGAGTAGTTACCTTTTTTGCTATATCGATAAATATATATCTATATTCCAAATTTATATTTCACAAAGCTGTTTTTATTTGATAAATTTTTCTTGAATGGGGGATATGACTCTATTCAAAATAATTTCAAGGAGGCCGGATATGGCGAGATTTACACTGCCCCGTGATATTTATCATGGTAAAGGGGCGCTGGAAGCGTTAAAAAATCTTAAAGGAAAAAAGGCGGTTGTGGTAGTAGGCGGCGGAAGCATGAAACGCTTCGGTTTTTTGGACAGGACCGTGGCGTATCTAAAGGAAGCCGGCATGGAGGTATCTCTTTTTGAAGGGGTAGAACCGGACCCTTCGGTGGAAACGGTTCTCAAGGGCGCCGAGGTTATGCGGGCTTTCAACCCGGACTGGATTGTTTCCATTGGCGGCGGCTCACCCATCGACGCAGCCAAGGCTATGTGGGCATTTTATGAATATCCTAACACTTCTTTTGAAAGTTTAACGATACCTTTTAATTTCCCCACCCTGCGTACCAAGGCAAAATTCTGCGCGATACCTTCGACATCGGGAACCGCTACGGAAGTTACCGCCTTTTCGGTGATCACCGATTATCAAAAGGGAATTAAATACCCTTTGGCGGATTTTAATATCACCCCGGACGTAGCCATTGTTGACCCCGATCTTGCCTTAACCATGCCGCCAAAACTTACGGCCCATACCGGGATGGATGCCATTACCCATGCCATTGAAGCCTATGTTTCTACCCTGCATTGTGATTATAC
>JAISQR010000359.1 GCA_031274035.1 Treponema sp.
CCAAAATGAGCCGATTGGAGCGAAAGGGGCGGAGCCCCTTTGTTAAAAGTACTTGAGAACAAAGAGAATATATGAAATATCGCATATACCTGAGTAGTTACAAACCTGTTTTTTGTCCGCATACACACGAATAAGAGAATCAAATACAAATGATGTTCATTACATATGAAAGGGGTTATGCACAATGCCCGTAAATGTTGTAAAAAACTTTCGGAACATTGTACCAATAACGTTTTGGAGGTTATGGCGTGGAAAATTATTTATCGGGAAATTTGTATAGTAATACGGCTGATTATTATGATTACGATAACAGGGATATCATCAAAGATGATTTAGATTTTTATGTTGAATATGCCAATAAGACAAAAGGCCCCATCCTTGAATTGGCAAGCGGAACCGGGCGGGTATCTCTCCATGTGGCGGAAAAGACCTTACGGCATCTTGAGTGTATTGAACTTTCTGAACAAATGGTTAATAGATTCAAAATAAAACTGGAAACGACGCATGAGCATTTACAGGATAAAATAAATATCAACATTGGGGATATGGCCGATTTTAGTTTTGAACGCAAGTTTAATTTTATAATGATCCCTTGGAGGGCATTGCAATATTTACCCGAACAGGAATTGACTATAAAATGTCTTAAATGTGTGTATGAACACTTGGAGGATAAAGGACTTTTTGTGTTTGACATATTTAAGCCAAGGAAGTATGATGAAACATGGCTTGGGAAAGAAGATATATCGTATGATATAATGAAAGAGGGGAAACGAATAATACGTTCGACGGTAAATCATTATGCAAATACAATAAAAAAGACGATACAATATAAAAATAAATATAAAATAATAGAAGGAGGCAAGGAAAGAGTAATAGAAGATATGCTTACCTATAAATATTATGAGTATAAAGATATTGTAGAGATATTAAAATCGTTAAAATTTAAAATACAGGAGGAATATGGTTATTATGATAAAAGAAGTATAAATGACGGGGATGAAATGATATATGTATGTTCAAAACAATAACTGTAAACACGGGCAAACTGCGTGAGGACTGTTTACGGAACCTTCGGGCGCTAAAGCGCCCGAAGGTTCCGTAAAACCCCAGCCGGGCTTACGCCTTTTGCGGGGTTTTTCTCCGCTTATAAGTGTTTCTCATTTTGTACCGGGGGCCATACCCCGCCATATTGCCAAAGGAAGAATTGAACCGCCCCAGAGTCTCCCCCGTGAGCGGGCTCGCGGATATTAGCCCCCCTTCGAATAAATTATACTGCCTTTCAAGCCCCGCGGGATATGGCAAACCCTCTCCGCTCTTAACGCCGTACTTTTTCTTGCACTCTCCCCGCTCTTATTTGTTATTTGTTATCTATTATATGCCGATACATTAAAAGTATGAATGCCTTGACAGTATTGTATGGGGGCAGCCTGACAGGGGCGGCTTACGAGGCTTGTTTTGACGGCAGAAACGCACTGTCTCTGGCCTTGGAACGGGCGGCTTCATTTAGCGGGGTAACAAGAACGGTTCTCCTTGCGGGGGAAGCAGACCCCTTTCTGGAAAAGGCTCTTTGCAACCAGGAATTTCTTTCAAACCGCGGCTCAGAACAATTCGCCATTGTCAAGGCAAAAACCTGGACCCAAAAAAGCCTTCTGGACGCGCTTGCTTCCCTGTCCCGCGGTTACGATCTTACCTATTTTGTCTGGGCCGACGCGCCGTTTCTGGATCCGGCTTTGGCGGATGCTATAGCCGCAAGGCATTGCAGGTATGCCGCGGAGTATTCCTATGCTGAGGGCTGGCCTTACGGGTTCGCGCCGGAACTGCTCTCTCCGGGGACTGCCGGTATACTCTCTAAAATTTTGGGCGGAAATGACGGGCCGCTTGAACGGGACGCCTTGTTTCAGGTTCTTCAAAAGGATATCAATGCCTTTGACATCGAAACGGAAATTTCCCCGGTAGACCTGCGCGGTTACCGTTTAAGCCTTACCGCCGATACCAGGCGGAACCTGCTGCTCTGCACCCGTTTTGCCTTGGCCGCGGGGCGGCTTGCCGGGGACGCAGGTTCGGGAGGGCAGAGTATCCCGCGGGCCGCCGACGTTCAGGCCCTTATAAATGGCGGACAGGAGATGCTTCGTACCCTGCCTGCCTATTATAACATTCAGGTTTCCGGCCCCTGTCCCCAGACCTGTTCTTTTTGCCCTTACCCCCAGTTCGGCAGAATAGGGGAACAGCCGGTTACGGAACGTACCGGCTTTATGGAACCGGGGCTTTTTGAGGAATTACTGGATAGGATAGCCGCCTTTTCGGGCGACGCGGTGATCAGCCTTTCCCTTTGGGGGGAACTTGGCCTCCACCCGCAGAAGATGGACCTTGTCAGGGCTGTGCTTACGCGGCCGTCTCTGTCCCTTGTTATCGAAACTTCCGGTATAGCCTGGAAGGACGAGGAACTGAGCGCGGCGGCAGCCCTGGCGGCGGAGGCCGGTAAGGGGGATCGGACGATTGCGCCCCTCTCGTGGATCGTTTCGTTGGACGCAAAAAATCCCGATCATTACCGGCAGGTCCGGGGACCCGGCTATGCGGAAGCCGCCGCCTGCGCAAAGAAACTTATGGAGCTTTTTCCTGCCGATACCTATGTTCAGGCGTTGCGGATGAAAGGTCTTGAGGATGAAATAGAACAGTTTTACCGGTCATGGAAAGACGCGGGGGGGCGGGTGATCATCCAGAAGTACGATCATTTCTGTCAAATGCTTCCGGCAAAGGCCGCCTCCGACCTCTCTCCGGTTAAACGCCGTCCCTGCTGGCATCTTCTGCGGGATATGACGGTACTGCTGGATGGGCAGGTTCCATGTTGCAGGGAGGATCTTGGCGCCTTGCAGGGCCGGAATGTAAAATCTGTTTTGGGCAATGTTTTCAGCGAAAGCCTTGAAACCATCTGGGAGCGGGGCATGGCGCCGTACCGGGAACATTGCAGGGGTGAATACGGTTTACTATGTGCGGAGTGTGATGAATACTATACCTACAACTTTTAACAGTACCGTTTCCGCCTATACCGTTGTGGGGGGTACTCTCAGAGCCGGTTTTACCGGACTTTCAGCGGTACTCCTTAACCGCGGGGGACGGTATCCCCGGCGTATCCTCTTTCAGGAACTGGAGAAGGCCGGTTTTGATTATGTCATCTCCCTAGAAGGCCCGCAGGAACGTTACGATCTTGAGGATATGTCCAACCGCTTTCCCTTTGTACGCTTTGTCCTGCTTAAAGAAGAGATAACAATCGGAGAACAGATCAATCTGGCGGTAGGCGAATTATCCAGCCCTCTCTTCTTTGTACTTTGGAATGATCTTCGTATTATCCACAGCGGAGGCGCCGTCAGGATGGCTGAACGGCTCTTCTCAAGCCAGGATGATCTGAGCAGTATAAACGGTAAGAACGAAACCGGCAGGAATGAGGAACCCAGGAACGGCTACAAACGGCTCTGTACCGTGCCTTTTATCCAGAATTCACGCTTTGAGCCCCAGCCTACCCTTATGGCTCCGGCAATAATAAAGAATACGGTGAATACCATCCCTTTCGTGCCGGTTAAGGAAGGTTCCCCTTCGATCTACCCCTATGACTGGGTGGGTATCTATGACAGGAAACGCTTTATAAGTCTGGGCGGTTTTGACAATACCCTGAAAAGTCCTTACTGGCAGCTTATGGATTTCGGCTTCCGCACCCATCTATGGGGAGAGGAGATATGTTCTACCCAATATATCAGACTTTCCTACGATGAGGACCCTCCTAAACAGGATAGCACGGCGGATGAAAGCTACCGCCGCTTCTTTTTAAAGAATCTTGCGCCGGTTTTCAGGGGCGATTACGCGGATCTGCCGTTCCGTCGTTTTCCCTCATATTTGATGAGTTCCGGCGGCGATCCGTTTAGCGCGTGGGAAGAATTTATAGAAAGCCGGCGGTGGGTTAAAACCAACCGTTTCCGCTACCGCGGCGATGCCCAGAGCATTACCGAATTATGGGAAGATTACGGGCCTGTTACGGATGAAAACCCTCCAGAGCCGGAAGCAAGGCCCCTTGAGTTTAACGGGAAAACAAGCGGAACAGAAGTTCAGATGAAGGGGGAAAACACCCTGCCGGAGCTTAACAACGCGCCTTTTGCCGCTTATACCGAAACACATATCGATAACGCCGGCCCTGTGGAGACGCCCTTTCCGCAGGATATAACAGATATGCAGGAAGCAGGGCATAAGGTACCGTGAGGCATGACAGCTTTGATAGTTCAGGCCCGGCTCGATTCCAGCCGCCTTCCGGGGAAATCCCTCCTTCCCCTGGGAGGAAGACCGCTCATTGTTCGGGTTATGGAGGCTCTTAAAACCCTTCCCTGCGCTTACCGTATCCTTGCGTGTCCGCCCGACTGCGTCCCCGCATTTGCGGCTTTGGCCGGGGAATTGGGTTTCGAGCTGGTTCCCGGGCCGAAAGAGGATGTGCTTGCCCGTTACTGCCTTGCCATCCGCCGTTTTTCCCCGGATCGGATAATTCGGGCTACAGGAGATAATCCCTTTGTTTTTGCGGACGCCGCAATCAGGCTGCATGAAGAGGCCCTTGCACTCAACGCCGATTATGCGGGTTACGCCGGTATACCTTACGGCGCGGGTGTAGAATCTGTAAAATCGGAAGCCCTGCTCCGGGCCGAAAGGGAAGCCCAATCCCAAACGGAACGGGAACATGTCTGCCCCTATCTCTACAATCATCCTGAATTCTTCCTCCTCCACCGCCCCCTTGCCCCCCTTGTCTGGCAGGGGCCGGATATACGCATTACCGTTGATACACCGGAGGACTATAAACGGGCGGAAATTCTCTATAACAGCCTATCCTCTGGAACTTCCTCTGTAGAGCGTTACCGCGGAGAGGCCGTAATCCGCGGCGCAAGGGGGCTGTTCCCGTGAAAAAGGTACTAGTGGTTCCGGCGGTAGAAGCAGGCCGGGGAGGAGGCCACCTAGTACGTTCAATGAATCTGGTCAGAGCCTTCCGTGCAAAAGGAAGGGATGCTTTCCTCCTTCTCCCTGAAAAACAGGTATCTGCCTTGCCTGAACCGGGCAATGTAAACGGAATTATCGGCATTAATGGATCTTTTGACAGAGCCTGGATCAAAGCAGGGGAAGTACCAACCGGGGGGGATGAATGGGAAGCTGTCATTCTCGATTCTTTCAGAACATCACGGGAAAATTTTAGCCGGTGGGCTTATTTTTGCGGAGGATTGGAACAAAAAAACGGGGAGCGTATTCCCCTTATCGGCATAGACGAGGGCGGGCCATGCCGTGATTCCTTCGATTTTCTCATCGATCTGCTGCCCGGCCCCCGGGAATTTTCTCTTCCCAATATTGCCGCATGTACATTCCTTCCTCTGCCGCGGAAACGCAGGGACTCCTTTCCGTCTTTTCTTCCCGCCGCGGGGCAGGGCGGAACCCGCCCTGAAAAACCGGTCAATATACTTGCCGGTTTCGGCGCCGAAGACGCCGCCGGTCTTGCCGCCGCGGTACTTGAGGCCTTTCTTGCCGTAGGGGCGGTTTCCGCGGTATCTTCAACTATATTGACGATCATATTGTCAAAGAGAAACAACGACGCCGCTTCCGGGCAGAAAAATCTGAGAATTGTGCCTTCCATACCTCTTTTAAGGGAGGAACTTGCCGGTTACGATCTCTTCATCACCCATTACGGACTTGGAGCGTTCGAGGCTCTCCATGCGGGAGTGCCCGTGCTCCTGCTCAATCCGGGCGTATACCACGAAAAGGTCTCGCGGCGGGCAGGTTTTGTTTCCGCGGGGATAGGTACGGGCGCTTCTTCCCGTTTGACGCGGCTGCTCTTTGAAAAGAAACGCGGCGAAAGCCCAAGGCTTAACAGGGGCTTCCTTCAGAAACTGTCCGGTATATGCAGAGGGCTTGCGGATCGTTACGGCCTGGATAAAGTTCCCCAGGGGAATCTTGCGGATTTTCTTGAAGGTGAAGTACCGCGGCTTCCCGCGGTCTGCCCTTTCTGCAAAAGGGACAGTTCCTGCATAGCCGCGGGGCGCCCGGTCATTGCGCGTTTTCCGCACCGGACATACCGGCTGTGTAAAAACTGCGGTATGATCTTTATGAGCCGCCTCTGTCCCCCTCCCTTTGAATATGCAAGGGATTATTTTTTTGATCTTTACAAGAAGCAGTACGGAAAAACCTACCTTGAAGATTTTCCCAATCTGATACGGACGGCAAAGAAACGCCTGGCTTGTATAGCATCCCTTCTGAACCATACAAGGACGGCGGTTCCCCTGGGCTTAAAAGATACTGAAAAAAATGAAAAAAACACGGAGGGAAGTACGCGGATGCTTGATATAGGCTGCGCCTACGGTCCCTTCCTCACCGCTGCCAGGGAGGCGGGCATTGAGGCCCTGGGGCTTGATCCTGCCGCCGACGCGGTACATTATGTCCGTGATGAACTGCGCATTCCCGCGTTCCAGGGCTTATTCCCCGATGAGGTTCCCCCCGAGCTTTGCGCCTCCGGCGGTTTTGATGCGGTAACGCTCTGGTATGTCATGGAACATTTTGAGAATCCGGCCTCTGTTCTGGAAAAGATACATACATTGCTTAAACCCGGCGGTGTTTTGGCATTTTCTACCCCGTCTTTCAGGGGGATTTCGGGCCGTAAATCCTTAAAACAGTTTCTCTCTAACAGCCCTTCGGATCACTATACAATCTGGAACCCTGCCCGTTCAGGAGCGCTTTTAAAAAAATATGGATTTTTATTAAAAAAAATAACGATTTCAGGCTGTCATCCTGAACGCTTCCCCTTGTTTGGTACATACTTATTTGATAAAAAGGGAATGGTGTATACTTGTCTTTTATGGATAAGCCGTATCTTTGGATTAGGAGATACATTTGAAGTATATGCCGTCAAGAAATAATGGAGAAAGCAGTTATGGAAAATAAGCAAATAAAAGGACGAATTTTAATCTTAGGCGCCGGAATCATGCAGGGGCCCTTAATCAGGATTGCAAAGGAGATGGGTCTTGAAACCGTAGTAGTGGACGGCGATCCCAATGCCCCCTGTGTATCCCTCGCCGATCACTTTGAGCCTATAGACCTCAAAGACAAGGATGGCATAGAGGCTCTAGCGCGGACGCTGCAAGCCGGGGGCGGCCTTTCCGGTGTGATGACCGCGGGCACGGATTTTTCTTCCACCGTAGCCTGGGTTGCCGAACGGCTTGGGCTGCCGGGAATTCCCTACGAGGTAAGTCTGGACGCCTCGGATAAGGAACGTATGCGGAGGCGTTTCCGTGAAGCGGGCGTCCCCTCGCCGAAATTCCTTGTGGTAAAGGATTTTGAGGGCAAGGCGCCGCCTAAGCTGCCTTTTCCCTTTCCTGTGGTAGTCAAACCGGTGGATAATATGGGTTCCCGCGGCTGCCGCCGGGTAGACAATCCCGCGGATCTTATCACCGCCCTTCCCGACGCCCTTAAATTTTCCCGATCCGGCAGGGTTATTGTGGAAGAATACATGGACGGTCCTGAATTCTCCGTGGATGCCATTGTCTACCAGGGGGAAATTACCATCTGCGGCCTTGCGGACAGGCATATATTTTTCCCGCCTTACTTTATCGAGATGGGTCATACCATGCCTACCTATGGTTCCCCCAATACGGAAAAGATACTCAACGTCTTTAAAGAGGGTATCAAAGCCCTCGGCATCACGAACGGCGCCGCGAAGGGAGACATCAAACTAAGTTCCGGCGGCCCCATGATTGGGGAGATTGCCGCACGGCTTTCCGGCGGTTATATGTCCGGCTGGACCTATCCTTATGCGTCGGGCGTGGAAGTTACCCGCGGCGCCGTCCTTGTCGCTCTGGGAAAGAAACCCGACGGGCTTAAGCCCCGTAAATTCTGGACATGCGCGGAACGGGCGTTTATCTCTATTCCGGGGAAGATACGCTCTATTCATGGTCTTGATACAGCCCGGAATGTGCCGTATGTCAAGGATCTGTTCCTCCGTGTCGCGGAAGGCTCTACGGTTGCCTTTCCCGAGAACAATGTAAGCAAATGCGGTAATGTCATCAGCGCGGCGCCTGAACGGCAGGAAGCGATTGAATCCGCCGAAAGCGCCGCCGGTATGGTGCTTATACGCCTTGAATCGCCGAATCCTAAAACAGAGGCATTTCTTGCGGAGCTTCCCTCGGCCAGCCAGAGCTTTCCGCCCGATGCTTTTTCCCTTCCCGCTGAATTCTATGCTCTGCTCGCGGAGCTTCCCTACATGAAGCGTTTCCTGCCGAACTCTCCGGCGGCGCAAACCGTGGAAGAGCCTGCCGGTGAGGAACTTGTTTTGATGCTCAAGGATCCCGGTACGGATATTGCTATTCTTCCCTTTCCTGAATTTACCCAGTCGGATCTGCGGGATTATATGGGAAGAAGCGTCGAAGAAAGCCTTAACGCGGTGAGGAATCTCTGCGGTCTGCCCCTTCCGCTAACCGGTAACCCCATGTCTCTCAGACGGCCTACCGTTTTCCTAGGCCGCCTCTTCTGGAACGCATTTATCAGGGGCGGGTATCAGGGAGCGGCATATCTGGCCGATTATTATATAAAGTGAAAGGAATCCCCGGATGGTATGCGGTTATTATTCTCCTTGTTCTTATAATGACAGCCGGTCTGTCCGCACAGGAAAACACCCCCCATGGTTTACCTTTAACACCGCAGACAGCCGCGGCGTCTGACAGCGCAGTAGAGAGAAAATACCCGGATACGGCTAGGTCCGGTAAAGTTTTTTCCCTTGAGGAAACCCTCAAAGCCCTGGGACAATCCGAAGAGGTGGAATTCCTCTGGGAACCCCTTACCCAGATAGGAACTTTTCTTTTGGGCGGACACAGGGTTGTTTTCCAGAGCGGCGTAAAGGGGGAAACCGGCCTTGTAATGCTGGACGGTAGGGAGATCATTGAAACTGAACAGCCTTACCGTGAAAACGGAGGCTTCTATTTTCCCGAAATTTTTATTACACCGGTACGCGGCCTTTTTTTAAGGGCCCTTGAAGAGGATAAATCCCGCTTCCGTATAGCCGCTATTATCGTAGACCCCGGTCATGGGGGGAAGGACAGCGGCGCCGTAGGCAGCGTGGTAATAGACGGCAAACCGACGGCGGTTGTAGAAAAAGAGATCACTTTAAGGATCGGACGTGCGCTCCACGCCCGTCTTTCCTCCGCCTATCCCGACAAAAGGGTGCTCCTTACCCGCCAGGGTGATACCTACCCCAGTCTGGAGGCCCGTGTAGCCTTGGCCAATTCGGTACCGCTCCGTGAAAATGAGGCGATCATCTTTATCTCGCTTCACGCCAATGCTTCATTTAACGCCGAAGCCCGCGGCTATGAAGTCTGGTTCCTTTCCCCTGAATACCGCCGTAACGTGATCGACAAGGCGGACTATCCGGCCTCCGCCGAGATCATGTCTATCTACAATGATATGCTTGAGGAAGAATTTACAACGGAAAGTATCATTATGGCCCAATCTATTTTAAAGAGTTTTGATGAAACCCTAGGTTCCCTTACCCTGTCCCGCGGGGTCAAGGCAGAGGAGTGGTTTGTGGTTCGGAATGCCCGTATGCCGTCGGTGCTGGTAGAACTGGGCTTTGTTACCAATAAGGAAGACGCGAAGCTGCTGATAGGCGGTGAATACTTGAATATCTTTTCGGAAGCATTGTATAAGGGAATTGATAGTTTTGTCAGGCAGTTTGAACGGTCCGGAGGATTTACCGCAATTCAATGAGTGTACGAAAAAATACTTTTTTAACCGGCATTGCCGGAAAACAGAACCGCCGTTTTCTGTACCTCGTCTTTCTTGTTGTCTTTGCATGGCGCGAGTATCAGAACATTACCCTGGTACGCCGTACTTTTGTTTTTTACACCAATTTGCAGAACAATACGATAGTTGAGGACCGTATGCTTCCCGAAGCGGAAACAACGGAAGACGATATTAAGTTCTATGTTGAGGAAGCCCTGTTGGGGCCTGTCTCTCCGGATATGGCGCCGCTTTTTCCCCGCGAGACGCGGCTGCGCTCCTTTATGTACCGGGACGGCGATGTATATGCGGATCTCTCCGAAAGCGCCGCTCTGCCGGTAGAAAATAGTGATGTTATGAGGAATTTTTTCACCCTGTACAGGGGAATCAAGCGGAATTTTCCGTATATCGGCAGCGTCAAGTTCTTTATTATGGGAAACAGGGTTATGCTTGATGATATAGACGAATATGATGACGATTTTGTCTTGAGCAGATTGTTCCTTCACTAGGAGTTTGTTGCGCTTCGCGCATAAAATGGGATTTTTTGCTCAGTATGTCAAAGGCACACTGAGCAAAAAATCCACAAGCGCAATCGGACGCCAAGTGTCCGCGGCTCCTAGGAGCCTGTGGGACTTTGGTGAATTTTTGCATGAATATGCAAAAATTCCGATTAACGGGGCTCCTTTGGGAGTTTGCAAGGTATAAATTTGCAATAAATTGCAAATTTATACGAT
>JAISQR010000526.1 GCA_031274035.1 Treponema sp.
CCGGCGCTTATTGTGGGAATAGGCAGGGATGCGTAACCCGGCAAATCCCCAATATCCCGGTTGGTATTGTTGATCGTTATTGACAGGCGTCCCGCAGTGATAGTGTTTATTTTGAGCGCCCCGGAAGCAACCGAAACGCTGCCCACTTCCAGTTCCTGGCTCACCGGCGCCGCTAGCGTTATTTCCTGTCTTTGCGTCATTCCTACCGAGAAAACAAAATCGCCTTTATCCAGATTCGGATCCCGGATTTTGCCGTATTGAGGATGCTGGGCGCTATTGCTGTAATTCACTACTGTAGTTTGCAGAAAATCCCCCAGTTCGCTGCCGGAAACATAGCCATCGTTGTTAAGGTCCGCGTCCCGGTCCCGCAAGCCCGCTTCCAGTTGGCGGCGGAATATGCTTTTATCCGGAACCGTTTCGTCTGCCGCCCCGGAAGCGATAAATTGACGCACCGGCTGGGATATTTTATAGTCGATGATACCGGGGGCCGCACGGGAAGTATCAAATATTGAACCGGAAAAACAACTGTCAAAGATATACATGATGTGACGGCTTTCGTATTTTTTTGCCCAGGTGTCGAATTGCTGCATCGGTATAGCAAGCCGTTTAAAGCCGGTTTCGTCCCGGGCGGGAACCGGGGCGTCAATGGGGACGATATAACCCATGTCGCGGGTATTATCCAGCTTGAGTGTCTGTCCGTGACCCGCATAATAAATTATCAGACGGACATCCTTTTCGTATCCATAGCGGTCGAAAAAATCTTCTATACCTGTTATCAATTCCCTGCTCGTTTTATCCTCAAGCAGCGTGACCGAAAAACCTTGTTCCTCGAAAAGCCGCTTAACCGCCGTTACATCTTCCTTGACACCCGAAAGCGGCATCCAACCTTTATTGTAAGCGCTTTCCCCGATCACCAGGGCGTGAGAACCGCTGAAACTGGTCAGCGTTGCCCCATCGGGGGCGGTTACCGTCATGCCCCTGCTTTGGGCAAAGAACACCTGAACTGTTACCAGTGCCATGAAACACAAAACAAAAATCTTTTTCATCTTAAAACACCTCCTGGAAATATTGTTATTTTACCTACGGCAAGTTACATCTCTGTATACAACAGACCGATCTACCGTAAACCGAAAAAGTTCTTTACCTCTTTCTCTATCATCTGATTGGGAATGATAAAAGGCTTTTCATGGATGGTAACGGATACTCTGTCCTGTACCAGGTAATTGCCCGCTATGCCGCTTGCCCTGAAATTCCCCGCGTTTGTGTCGCCGGTAAAACTGCCGCCTTTTTTTTCAATGCCGCTCCGCACCGATTGTACCGCCTGGGATAGATCCCTGGGTTTGTCAAAGGAGAAGCTAAATCCCCCGGAACCTCTGGTCGTAGAGGACGCGCTTACCGCGGATTGATGCGGGAGATGACGAATCACCAAGACGGCCTCTCCGGCGCTTACCCGGTAGGAACCGTTCATGCCGCCCGCGCTGAAAGTACCTTCCCGTTCATTGCCGGTGAAGCTGCCTCCCTGGGAACGGACTTCGTCTCGCAGGGCTTGTACCGCCCCGGCAATATCCGAGGGGCTTTTATACGAAAAAGTTTCTTCGACCAAATTAGCCGGTAATATGGTGTAGGTGAACCGGACCGAAAACACGGGATTATCAGGGGTTTGTACCGTCATTCCCCGCGTGGTTGCGGCGCGGCTTATGGTTTCACGGGTTGCCTGCTGCGCCGGGTACAGCATTTCCCTTTCAAGATTTTCAAATTGTGCGGGAGAAAAGACAGCGAGAATGTTTTCTTCGCCAAAGGGAGCGTGGAGAACAAAAGAAGTGTTGTCAGGAATCGTGCGCGTTTGGTTTGCGATAAGCCTGTTGTTCCGATCCGTCTGGTTTGGAAAAATCAACTGCATTTGATTGTTTACATCAATGTGATAAACCTTGGCGTAACAATCCTCTGACGCATAGAGGTTTATAGTCATCTTATCGCCGTCATAATAGGTACGGCTTTCCTCATTGGGCCAGGCTTCCGCAAAGAACGCGGGCTTCGCGAAAGAAGCGGCAACGCCGGTATTGTCACCGGCGGGTTTATTGGGGGAAGCGCTGACCGGCAGCGGAGGCGGGGAAACCTGCGAGAGGGATATCGGTATACCCGATGTTCCGCCTAACGGAATACCTTCAAACAAGGATGTCTGGGCATTTACCTCATCCATTGTTTCCAGGTTTCCGGGAAGGTATGCGATACCCATCGCTTCTAAGGAAGAAACGGATATTGAGAATGCGGTAATCCCGACAATATCATTATAGGTAGAAAACTTATTTGAGGCAGAAACTAGTGTGAATGTTACATCAACAGTATCACCGTAGATTGAATACTCACCCTTTATGCCGCTTTGAGGTTCTCCCCGTTTACGCTCAACAACCTTCAGGTTTGGATGATTCACTGCGTATAATTTCACTTTGTTGTATAGAACCTCTGAAAACCTACTCATTGAAGCGCTGCCGTTAATCGTGATGGGTTCTATTATCACCTCGACCGCTTCAGGCTTATCTTGTATCCTTTGAACCAAGTCATTAACGGCATTTTTTACAAGCCAATCAATATCATCCGGTGGACGGATGTTGCCATCCATATAAATTTTATTTCGTGCTTGTTCTATGGCAGATGCGCTATAAGCTTTTTTCCCTTCAAGTATTTTGTATGGAACAATAATATATTCAAAAGAAGGTGGATAAAAAGTACGTTCAAATTCGTATTTTTCTGATTTACCAAGATCCTTGGCCGGAACAACATCGTTGCTGTGAAAGATACGCAATTCATATCCGTCCGCGCTCTTTATATGCTGCCATTCCGCAAGCATACCGGAAACTGTGGGCTTTTCTGTTACAGTTTCCAAACGGGGGAGCAGCCTAAACACATTATTTGTGATGAATCTCCATTCTTCCGATTTTGCAAGGGAATTTCCCCGCCTGTCCCGCATATCAAGATTCAACGAAATACTGTATTCCGTATCCGGCAATAGAAAACCGTAGGGTTTTATTTTTAGGCGTGTATCACCTTCCCCTTCCCATTGTAGTGAAAGCGGAATATTGGGGTGTCTTGTATCAGTATTTTCTGTTTGAAAAAAATTAATATTTGCCTCAACAATTTCCGGAATCATGGGTTTTGTAAAGTTCAATACGAATTCTTGTTCAAGGTTTAAGGGAGTATTTAACGCCGCGCCATCGCTTAGTCCAAGACTGACAGAAACTTTCCTTGTATCAACCGGATCTAATTCAATAATATAACGCTTGAATGAGGCGGGGAAATAAAATTCTTCGTATTGCCGTATAGTTTGGTTTCTATTATTTATTATTTCCAGTTTATATCTGGATGCGGGAATCGTAAAATCGGCTGTTTGATTCGGCAGTATTGCCGCGTTACGTTCATCGCGTGGTAGACTGGGGTCAAAGCTGCCGATGAAACCCCGCGTACCGTCCGCATCTGTTGCATAGAGGCGCACAATATCGCCGAAATTGTTTTGAAAGCGTACCTGTGCCACTCCTGCGGGGTTTTGCAGGAGCATTGGTATTATAATTGTATACTCGGCTATAGTTGGCGGCAGATAAAGCGGTAATGCCCCAACCCTTATTTCTTTACCGGGTTGGCTTTTTTCGTAGTACGAATAGCTCAGGTAATACACATCCGCATACTCGACTTGTACCGAACGGATACTTCCCGCGTCAACGCTAACTCTTTCTATATTAAAAAGCAGAACTTTGGCAACGATATTTTTATGTTCCATCGCCGTAAAATCAAAATGCAGCGTAATTTTATTTTCCTGCGCGGATATTTTTTGCGGCGCGGAAAAGATATACAAAAGCATAAGCAGGGAAAAAACTGACACAATACCATATATGTTTTTTGTATATCTTTTCATTTCAAACCTCTCCTTTATTCGCCGTAATAAAACGGTACGCCGCTGATTGTGTATGTCGCGCCGGGTGTGGTCTTGTTCGCTTCCTCTGAAAGTTCAAATTTCGCCGGAACAAAATCAGAGCCCAGCTCCATCAAGGTAAGCGCGTTGATAGCCTGTGAAACGGGAACATACCCTGCCTTTGATACGGTTATCTTTATCAAAACCTTAGCGGCATTTTCATAGGTCAGGTTGTTTATCAGATTGGCAATGGAAAACCTTCCACCCAAGGCGCCCGAATTATCCGTGTTTCCAAGCTCGTGATCCCTAAAGCCGAGTATGGAGGCTTCCGTTGATTCAACACCGAGGGAAACCCTGGCGCCCGGAACGTTAGACGTTATCTTCCAGTTTTGAACTAACCTGTCGAGATTTGTAGCGGCGGTAATTGATTTGTCTTTTTCGAGACTGCTGCTGCCGTCCGTGATTATCCAGTAGTAACGAGTACCCGCCTCAATATCAGCTTCAACTGCGCTTGCGGTGATGTTGCGGAGCGCGACCTTCGCGCTCAACTGATAGCGGCCCGGAAGCAGGCGGAATTCCGCGGAAAGAGGGCCTACCTCAAGAGCGCTCGATCCGGGAGCCGCGCCGACCGCGACCTGTTCGAGTAACCCGCGCTTTCCACCCGGTTCAAGGCTGGCAGCCTCTAACTGCATCGGCCTCGTACTCTTGTTGCTGACTATGACAGAGCCTTGACTATCCTTGGGATACGTCCAGGTTACCTGCGCAATCTGATCAACCGGCA
>JAISQR010000547.1 GCA_031274035.1 Treponema sp.
TCTCTTGGCCCGACAGGTTAATGAGATACGTTTTCGGCCTCGGCATACTTCACCCCCTTTCTTGAGTAAAGTATACCATATGTTATGCCATATATCAACGATACAATACACTAGCAGCCGCGGACACTTCGTGTCCGATTGCACTTGTGGATTTTTTGCATGAATATGCAAAAAATCCGATTAACGGGGCTCCGCGAACCGGAGGTTCGATGGGAGTTTGCAAGGTATAAATATTCATAAATATGAATATTTATACTATTTTATGCGCGAAGCGCAACAAACTGCTAGAGCGCAATAGTCGGCAACTCTTACTTGCTGGCCGCCTGCCAATAACCTTTCCACTCTGATGGATTTTGTAGATAATAACGGCATTGTTCTGCATAGAAAGATGACGGTTTATCCTTGGCAATTAACTTTTCAAAAAGAGGAAGGGCCTCGGCAAATTTTCCTTCGTAAAAAAGTGTACGGGCTTCCTCGAAATGCTCAAGAATATCTTTTTTTTCATCAAAGACTTCTTTAGTCATGGGTTCGTAGACAGTAACAGCTTCTTTTTTTCCAACAACCGCTACCTGAGCCAGTTTCCGTCCGTAGAAATCCCCATATTCAACAGCTTTTTCAAAAGTATACCCGGTACACATAATGTAAGTACCAAATTGTTTGTTAAGCCCTTCAAGGCGGGCAGCAAGATTAACAGCATCCCCCAGCATGGTAAAGTCGAAACGCTTGCTGGAACCGAAGTTACCTACAGCAGCAAAACCGGTGTTAAGGCCAATACGGGTTAATAAACGGCAATTATATTTTTCCTCAAAAAACGGCTGGCGTTCGGCAAGCAGCCTTTGGCAGGCCAGTGATGCCTGTAGCGCCCGCGCCGCATGATCCTCAGAGTCAACAGGAGCATTCCAGAATGCAATGATCGCATCGCCTTCGTATTTGTCAATAGTGCCGCCTGAATCAAGAATGGTATCCGTCATAAAACTGAGGTAATCGTTCAGAAGTTCGGTAAGCTGAGAAGGATCCAACTTTTCAGAAATGCTTGTAAAACCCTGAATATCGGAAAAGAACATACTGATCTCCCTGCGCTGGCCCCCCAATGCAAGGAGGCTTGGGTTAGCCAGGAGTTGATCTATAACCGTGATGCTAAGGTATTGGCTGAACGCAGATTTAATAAATCGTTTTTGACTGCCTTCTGTGGCGTAGTTATACAGAATTGTTGTAAGGAATGCAAGGACGCCTCCTGCAATCGGCGCAACCATAGGCAGCCATAGATCGACGGCATAGTAAACACCGAACCCCAGCATTGTAACAAAAAATAGGATGAACAGAGTACCGGCTACTACAATAGGTATCCTGCCGGAAAAAAGGCCCAAAACGCTTACCATGATAATAACGGTAACTATAATAACAATGTCCATCCATAATGGACTGTCCTGGATAAAATCCTGCTGTAAGATATTATCAAGCATTGTTATATGAATTCCGACCCCCGGGTATGTTGCAGAAATAGGGTTGCTGAAAATATCATACAGCCCCGGTGCATAAAAGCCGAAAAAGATATATTTATTTGAAAAATTTTCCGGCGGAAGCAGGGGCGTTTCCCCTTTTGCATAGCTATCTGCGCTTTGAAGTATCTGCATTACCGGGTATGGGAAATATCGATCCAAAGATCCCCGGTAATGGAGGAGGCTTCTCCCGTTCTTATCCACCGGAATAGTATAGCTTTCCCACTCAATAGCCTGTTTTTGCGGATTGTAGATAATTTTGCCGTTATACCCGGAGGCAAGAAGTGAAGCCGCTGAAAGACCGGGTACGGCTTTGCCGTCAAAGTAAGTAAAAAGATTGTTTCTGCGGATAATTCCGTCAGAATCCGGCCAGCCGGTTACATTTCCAATAACACCCGCAACATTCCGCAACCCCTCTATAGGGAATAGCGCCAGGGTTCTTTCTTCAAGGCTGTTATTGTTTAATTGAGCGTACTTGTCGAGCATACTATCAAAATTGGAAAGCTCGAAAAGCGGTTTGTTGAGAGCAGCCGGCCATTCAATGAGATCGCCCGAGTCAGAACTGAAAAAAACTGCTTGTACAGTCCTGCCGAAAGCCTCTGCCGCCTTGAAAAAAGAATCGTCATCTGCACGGCTGCTTAATTCCCGGAGAGCTGATACCACTGTTCTATACGCATTCCCTCTGGTACGTCTACTCTCATCCCGCTGTAAATCACGGTCGCTTTCCATCTCTTGCAGGATTTGAACGGCTTCATCAATGATCATATCCTGATTGGCGTTACGGTAAATCGAAGGTTCTGAAAAAAGTACATCGAATGCGACCGAATGGGCGTCGGCGATACGCATGTAATCAATTAATTCCCCATAGGCTTTACGGGGCCAAGGCCAGCCCCAGCCTCGTTCTTTCTGTGCCCAGTTGATGCTGTCCTGGTCCAGAAGTACAACGATAATATCATCGGAAGGAATCGAAGATTCGGCAAAGATATTAACCCTGAGATCATACATTTTATATTCGAGAAAATCGAATAGACCGCCCAGAAAAGACACAGTTATCACAAATACAAGAGAACAAATAATGATCACAGAGGCTAATTTTTTATCAATTTTTATCTGCTTCATAGACGGGTAAACTGTTTAAAACGGTTAACACGGTATCTTGTGGTATCGGTAACTCTGAAGTTTCTGACAGTACGCTGAAGATTGTTTATCCGCATAGAGGGGCTTGGATGGGTACTTTTGATACCGCCCGATTGTCTGGTATTATTGCCTAAAATTCGGATCATATCAATAAGGCTGTTGGGATTGTATCCGGCAGAGGCAAGTAGGCTGAGAGCTTGGGTGTCCGCCTGGAATTCCTGTTCCTGGGAGAAGCCGTTTTTCAGCAATGTTTCAACAATCTGGTTGATTGAACTGTTGAAAAGAAGTTTACGCTCCTCCTCCGACATCCCGCGGGAAGCAATGGCCTCTGCCCTGTCGGCTGTTGCCCGGAGGCTTGAGTAAACTTTCATTTCGTCGATTATCCCCAAAGCATGTTCCAACTGTATATGGGCCACTTCATGCGCAATGACAGCAGCGAGCATATCTTCTGAAGTGGCAAGTTTGATAAGCCCAAGTGTAACAAAGATATGTCCGCCTGACGATGCAAAGGCATTAATTTCCTCGGTATCCAGGATTACCAGGTGGTAACCATTATAAATTTCCGGCTTGGGAGAATTAACGGTTATACCAGAACATATCTTATTAAGATATTCAGTCAAGGCTGGATTTCTTGTATAGGGTTTGTACTGTTTGAGTATATTTGCTCCAACAGCCCTTCCTATATAATAACCATCAAGGGATGTTGCACTAGCATCTTCAGCAACTGAGTTGGTATTTAGTCTGTCAAGGGCGCTGGATATATCCTGCTGCCCAAACGGGTCTAAACCTTGAGTGTTCCCCGCACTACCCCCCCACTGAGCCGGAGCACTGAATGTAAAAACAACACCAAGACAACAGATTAAAGTAAAAAAATAGATGTTTTTTGGAATTAGCATAGTTTATTCTCCCTTTTTAAGCTGACCTTCGGTAAGGAATTCAAGAATTTTTTCATTGGAAATAGTCTGGGCTTCCATTTCGTCAATTATACTATAATCAAGACCTGCGCTATCCTTATATTCCAATTCCATGTCTGGGGAAAATCCCTTTCCTGCCAGCGCGATTATACCGGCTGACGCAGAACTGCCGGAAGCGGTAATAAGTTTGGAAGTTAGGCTGGCTGACGCTATCCAGCCGGTAATTACAGGCTGGGTACTGGACCTTACTTCCGTCCATTTGTCCTTTTGTTGAAGAACGGTAAGCGTGGTTCCTATACCGAGTTTAGCCAATTCTTTTGCAAAAAAACCGGTGCCGGATTTGATTGCAGCGTTTTTTACTGCTACATACATAGTTTTTGACGTTTGGGCAAAAACTGCACCTGTCAAGAAACAGGCAAGAAAAGTAAAAAATAATACTTTTTTCATATAAACCTCCACTGATCAGTATATATCCTTTGAATTAATAATTCAATAAAAATTTACTCGTTTGAAAGTAAAATTACCACTCGTAGATGACAAGGAATAGCCTATTCTCCGCCAAAAACAACAATTCGATGATACAGAAAGGTAAATTTTCCATATTTAAAGAATAAACAGTATTCAGAACTACTTATCTCATTCATCTGCGCTACTGCTTTCAGTACCTGTCCGCTCTCTCCGCCCTGCCCAACCACTTGAGAACACGTATAAATATCGCATATACCTGAGTAGTTACTAAAAATTACCCCAACGCTGATAAGTTGCGAATTTTGTAAAAAAAATGTATATTATAACAATGACTTTTTTATATTTATATGAAATACTATTAAGCTATGAAAGATCGATTTAGAACTTTTAATTCAGGCAGGGCCAATTTTTTTCTGGTGGCTATTATCACTTGTATTATTGCCGGAGCCGCGCTTAAAATGACGGCTCCTGTAGTGCTGCCTCTTACTATTTCCCTGCTTCTGGCCTTTGTTCTTAATCCAACGGTTAAATTCATGGAAAAACTTCATATTCCGCGGTTTATTGCCATCTTTTTGACCGTACTCTTTATTATTATAGGACTTTGCATTATAGGGGTTGTACTTTTTACATCCGGACGGACTATTCTTACCTTCTACCCTAAATATGAAAACCGTCTGACAGAAATTTATATCGCCCTTGCCGATTTTTTTGAGTTTTCCTATGACGAACATCTGAGTTTTTTTGAGAACCTCTGGGCTCAACTGGGAATACGAAACAGGATACGGTTAATCACCCTTTCCCTTTCTAATGACTTTATCATCTTTCTGAAAGATGCGGTAATGGTGGTATTGTTTGTGGTTTTTCTGCTTTTTGAATCGGTGTATTTTATGACGAAGTTGGATGTTGCCTTTGACGGTAAACACTCTGGTCAGATTAAAAAAATTAGTACCGATGTTATACGTCAGGTTTCCCGCTATCTTACCGCTAAATTTTTCATTTCTTTTGCTACCGGCATTGTGGTTGGGATTGGTCTTGGCTGTGTCGGATTGGAATTTGCCGCAGTATGGGGGGTAATTCAATTTATTTTGAATTTTATCCCCAATATAGGAAGTATTGCCGCCGGTGTAGGCGCCTCTGTTTTTGCCCTTATCCAATTTTGGCCAGAACCTGTACCTATTGTTATAACCGCAATTATTATACTGGGGGCGAATATGATTATCGGTAATGTGCTTGAGCCTAAGATCATGGGGGATAACCTGGGGCTTTCTCCTCTGGTCGTCCTTATGTCTTTGATGCTTTGGGGTTGGCTTTGGGGCTTTGCTGGCATGGTGTTGGCCGTCCCTATGACGGTGATCGCTAAAATTATCTGCGAAAATATTGCTTTTTTGGAACCGCTTTCTGTTTTATTAGGTTCCCGTAGGGAAATAATGATCAAAAAAGAAGAAGATGCAAAGGAAGAACTCCTGGATATGAATTTACATGACGAATAGTAAGGGTAAAAAATGCTGTATTCAGTCAGGTACAAGCGGCGGCTATAATGTTATAGTAACAAATTTGTTACTATAGTACAAAATAGTGCGCTCTTTACAGATAGAAAAACCGGTGTTACGCTGAATCATCCTAATATGATGGATAAAAAATAGTATGAGGAGAATGCCATGTTAAAAGGTAGTACCGGATCGAGTATCGCGGCGGACGCTAACGCCGCCGGCAAGGAAGCGGCAGGGAAAGTGAAGAAGGAACTTGCGGATATCAAGCTGGCCTTCGCCTATGCCAGTGTGGCCTATGACCTGGAGCGGATGCTCGAGGGTATAGGGGAGGAACTGCCGGGGGTTCCTGTTTTGGGGAATACGTCTTTTACCGGCGTCATTACCCCCGAGGGCTTTATCAGCGGGGAGAAGGGTTTTGTGGGAATCCTGGCCCTGGGCGGCGGCGATATTACCGTGGGCGTGGCGGGTAAACCTAAGGGGGCCGACGCCCGGAGCACAGGAAAAGCCGCCGCCGAGGAAGCGATAAAGAACGCGGGAAAGGGCGGCGCACCCGCCTACTTCTACATGGCGGCCCCTCCGGGGGAGGAGGAATTGTACCTTAAAGGGGTGAGCGACGTGATCGGCCGGGTCCCCTATTTCGGGGGCAGCGCCGCGGATAATTCCATCGCCGGTGAGTGGAAACTCTTTGCCGGTAAGCAGGTCTTTGCCGACGGCATCACCCTGGCCTTCTTCTATGCCGATAAGCCCGTTACGAATCTTTTTACCGGCGCGTACCGGGAAACCGGGGATGTGGGGATCATCACCAAGGTGGCGGGCAAGCGGACCCTGGTGGAAATTGACGGCGAACCGGCGGTTAAAAAATACGCCGCCTGGCGGGGGCTTGACCCGGACAGCCTCAAGGGCGGAAACCTGCTGGTAGCTACCATCACTTCGCCCCTGGGAGTCAAGGACCGCCTTGGGGAACTTACCGCCATCCGGCATCCCATGAACGGGAACGACGACTATTCCATGGCCGTCGGCGCGAACCTGGCGGAGAAGACCGCCGTTATCCGCATGGAGGCCACGGTGGATGAACTTATCCAGTCCGCGTCAAAGACCCTGGAAGAACTCAAGGCGAAGATGGGAGCGGCCCCCGCCGCCTTCCATCTGGTGCACTGCGGCGGACGCCGGGCCGGTATCGGAGACCGGATCGAGGAGGTCGTGCAGGGGATTAAAAAAGCCGCCGGAGACGTTCCCTTTATCGTGGAATTTACCTTTGGCGAATACGGCTACGAGGACGACGACCGTAACAGTACCGGCGGCCTTATGCTGTCCTACACGGGCTTTGCCCAGTAATTTGTACGATAATTGAGTCATTCACGTTTCATGTAAGGAGAAAAAAACAAGATGAAAATGATCATTGACGGAAAAGCGGCGGACGCCTCCAATGGGGCGGTCATCGAGGTAACCAATCCGGCGAACGGCAAGGTAATTGATACCGTTCCGGCGGCCACCGAGGCGGATGTCGCCCTAGCGGTGGAAAAGGCGAAAGCGGGTCAAAAGAAGTGGGCCCAGGTTCCGGTGAGCGAAAAGGGCGAGATACTGTTAAAATTTGTCGCTCTGGTGGAGGAAAACAAGGAAAAGCTGGCCCGGACCCTTTCGGACGAGACCGGTAAGCCCATAACCGAGGCCCGGGGGGAAATCGCCAATATCCCCATTTCGTTTAAAGGGTTTGTGGAGAAGGCGAAGCACCTCTACGGCGAGGTGATCCCCCAGGGGCAGGAGAAGAACCATGAACACCATGTACTCCTCACCGTCCGGGAGCCAATCGGGGTGGTTGCCTGTGTAATTCCCTTCAACTTCCCCTGCGATCTCTTCGATCAGAAAGTCGCCCCCACCCTTTTGGCGGGCAACGCCGCCATCGTAAAGCCCTCCACCGATAACCCCCTGACTCTCTGTATGCTCACCGAGCTTCTGGTCAAGGCGGGGGTAACGGACGGGGCCATCGAGATCCTTACCGGCCGCGGTTCCCAGGTGGGGAGTTGGCTCTGCAAGAACCCTGACGTTCACGCCATCACCCTGACCGGTTCCACCGAGGTGGGTATCGAAAC
>JAISQR010000034.1 GCA_031274035.1 Treponema sp.
ATACCGGTAAAACTGAACAAGAGCGTCCGTGCGTGGTTTTACGGGAAGTTGTTCCTTGCCGCCCTGTGTGAAACGATAGTGAACACCGGGCGTTTTTCCCCCTGAGGGGGAGGGAGAAACGAAAGCGGCGCGGCTCAGTCTGTGGAGGGAGTTGGGGATCGTCCAGACGTATGTGGTACACCTCATACTTGATACGTTTTTGTGTTCTACCTGGTTTGACCATATCCACCGCCTGCCGCTCCTGTGCGCCGACTCAAAGCGCAAAAGGATTCCCCAGTTATGTTTTTTCAGCTCTGATTAAGTGTACGCATATAGGGCTCCGCCCCTTTGCTCCAACCGGCTCGTTACGCTGCTGGTTTCCGCCATCTTCGCATTATTCCTGAGTAGGTCGTTTATAATTTGATTACCGTATTCTTGATCCGCAGGCTGTTACTCCATAATCTATGAGGATTTTCCAAAACTTCAGTAAATTTATGGGAAAAAGCGGGCCTCAAGCCGCTTTTTCCAAAACTAACCGAGTTTTGGAAAAGACTCCTATATCAGCTTATATTCTTTTGCAACCAGACTTAAAGAACTATTCCAGTAATGCAGGGATAGAAAATCTTTCCTGGTTTCCACATCATCAATACGGCCTGCCCGCCGGTGCAAGCGCTTAAAGGCTAGGCTGACCGCGGTATTCATATCGCCTTGGTGTCCCTGGTTCTCGTGGAGAATACGATAGTAGGCATAGCAGTAGAAGGCATCGTTAGGATCGGTGGTTAGCTGATCATCCCGCATAAGGTTACGGAGATCGCCTTTTGCAGCTTCAACTTCCGAACTCAGCGAAAGCCGGCTAAGGGCCATAGCGCGGTAAGAAAAAATTTGCCGCCTCCAGAGCTCGGTCTGGGAAATCGTAAAAAATTCGCACTGGGCAAAGCCGCTGCGCCAATCGGGTCTTTCGGTATATAGAAAACCGTCCGCCGGAAGTTCCGCAAGCAGAGCATTTGCCAGCGTACAGGTATTTTTATAATCCCGCATAAGGTAGGAGGCTTCTATTTCAAACAGCCGTATATCGCCTTTATTATATGAAGGTTTTGCAATCTGGGAATTTTGTAGATACACCTTGGTACGGTATATCCATGCGGTAACGGTGCTTGCTTTTTCGTCGGACCAGGATGTATTCATAACAAGAGATTCAAAGGCGGCAAGGGCTTCCTTGTAACGCCCTGTTTCAAATTGAATCCTGCCTGCAAAAAACTCGGCGCGGTCAGCCCAATCTTCGTATCCTTCCTGGCGGAATATTTCCTCAGCCTGACGGGAAAGACGGAGCGCCTTGGAACAGTTTCCATAGAGGAACTGGGCAACCGAAGAAAAATACAGAGATTTACCCAGTTCATCGAACTGTTCGGCCTTTTCCGCGCTTTCTGCCGCGAAATTCAGATACTCAAGGGCATCTTCAATGCGCTGCGAGGAAAGACTTACAAGCGAAAACATGCGGTAGGCAGGAGAGGCCTCTTTCTTGAGTTTCTGACCTATCAGCATGGCGCCTTTTACCGCTTCCGATGCCGATACAAGGTTCCGTATTCCAAAGTAATACTGGGTCCAATTTATCTGTATCCGCGCCTTGAATTCAGGAATAGCCTCGTCAGGGGAAGGTTGAGCGAAGGCCCTCCGTATCGTAGCAAGGTCTCCGTGGTACAGGGCCCTGAGCGTATTAAAGAGAAAGAGCAGAACTTCGGCCCTGTCTGCCCCTACAAGGTCTTCAAAGGAATTATCCTGTATAGCCTCTTCTATGCCGGCATAGGCGCCCCGCATCACATCGGCATGGATAAGCCTGAAGAGAAGATCATTCCCCCCTTCCCCGCCTAATACAATAATCGCTTTAATCAGGTTAAAACAGGGGCGGAGCTTTCCTGTCTGAACCCAGGCAAGAAGCCGGCTGCGGACAAGCAAATGGACCCGTTCTCTGTCCTTGCCCAGTATTTTCTCCGCCTGGGCTATAAAATTACGGATACGCGGGGAAGGATCCGCAAAAGAATCGATGATACCCAAGTGGAAAAGCATGGTAAGAGCCTGCCGTATCATGGCAGGATTCTTCCCCCCTTCTCCAAAAAGCTGGAAAAAGAGGGGGGGCGGAAAGTAACGGCCAAAAAGACAGAGAGCATAAGCGATCTCCCAGAGATCCTTTGCCATACGGGGCGCCTCGCCCGAAGGGAAATTCTCCGAGGAAAATTTGATGATCCTTGGAAACATCCCCCCCCAGAATTGCTGTTTTTCCGCGGAAATACCCTTGCCTGAATTGTCGTCCCTGCAAAAACCATAGACAAGCAGGTTGTTTCTATCCGGCAAGGAATCCCAAATATCCACCAGAATAGCTGAAACCTGTTCATCGGCTAAATGAAGATTCTCCAGGACAAGGACAGGGTACGCCTTTTGCTCTTTAACCAGGGATATATAGGATTCAAGCAGCAATTTAAAAAAATGTACGGCGGTCTCTATTTCAGCAGGGGTAAATTCAGTACGGAGTCGTTCACGGAAGAGCATGACCTCCAAGTCATCCAGGATTTTAAGGGTTCCATCGGGAATGCGGCCGGTAATAAAAGAGCGAATAGGGAGTAGAGCATCGGTTAGACAGCAGAGGCTGCGGCAGCCCGGCCCGAACCGAACCGTCAAAACCGGAATATCGCCCATAATCTGGAATAGATAACTGTTAAGCCCGTCCCGTTTACCCATAAAATCCGGCCCGACAAGAAGGACATTTTTGCGCTGCCCCTGCCTGATGGCCTTTTGTATTTTTTCGCGAAAAGGATAAACAGCTTCTCCAGGCGGGCTGGAAAAGGACCTGATATTGATAAGCCGGGCATAACCTTTTACCAGGGATATATCCAGCCCCGGCCTGTACGCCGTTTCCAGGCTTGATGCGTCGAAGATCGCCCTTCTTGCAGAAGATAGGGCATTTGATAAATGCGTCTCATCGCTGACTGAAGGGCCGAAGTAGCCGTAGGGTTCCAGCGCTTTCCTCACCGTATCATCACACCAGATACCCGAACCAAACTCGTTCCCGCCGGAACAGGTTTCCGAAGAAAGAATACGGCAGATCCTCTCTTCCTGGTATTCAGGAATGTTCATACTTAATACCAGTGAATAACCGAACAGGTCCCTGGAAACATTTTCCAGGGCTTTTGTGATCTGATCCAGAACAGTTATTACATCGAGAGCGAAGGCAATAGTGTCTGTATCAAAAGATGCCGTAAGAATGCGCCGGCTTTTTTCTATTTTGCCCCCAGCAGCTTTTATAGCGCCGGAAACCGCTTCTTCCAGAGAAATAATTATCTCCGGTCTGGTACTGCGGAGTTGAGCCTGAAATCTAAGAAAAAAAAGAATATGCATCATGTATTTAACCGGTAAAATTATACAGCAAATTGAAAAGATATGTAACTATTCAGTATAGAATATTTAATAGTTCCATGTTATACTAATCAACAACCTTGCACTGAAGGACGAGGCATGTTGTTCTTATAAGGTGGTTGCACTCAGGGGTTTAATACTTTATAACCGCCCCGAAGCTCCCCCGCGTGGGCGGGCTCTTGGGCATTAAACCCCTTCGGCACGAATCAAAATTTACAATTTTTATCGGAGTAACCCATGAAGAAAAAGGTAGTGCTTGCCTATTCGGGCGGTCTGGATACTACGGTGATAATTCCGTGGCTAAAAGAGAATTATGACTGCGACATTGTTGCGGTATGCGTGGATGTCGGGCAGGAGGAGGCTGACTGGAAAACCATCAAACAACGTGCGCTTGATACCGGCGCGCTTTCCTGTCATGTGGCCGACGTGAAAAAAGAATATGTTGAACAGTACATCTGGCCTGCGCTCAAGGCGGGCGCTCTCTACGAGGACAAATACCTCCTGGGCACCTCGACTGCCAGGCCGCTTATTGCCAAAGTACTTGTGGATTATGCCCGCAAGGAGGGGGCCCAGGCTATTGCCCACGGCGCTACCGGCAAGGGTAACGATCAGGTACGCTTCGATCTGGGGATCATGGCCTTTGCGCCGGATTTAGAGATCATCGCCCCCTGGCGTATCTGGAATATCAAAAGCCGTGAAGAAGAGATAGAGTACCTTGAAAAGCGGAATATCCCCGTCCCCATGAAGAAGAGTGATTCCTACAGCCGCGACGACAACCTCTGGCATATATCCCACGAGGGCCTTGAACTTGAGGATCCGGCAAATGAGCCGCGCCTAGAAGGAATGCTCAAGATGACCGTAGCGCCGGAAAAGGCGCCGGACAAGGCCGAGTATGTAGAAGTTGAATTTAAGGAAGGAATACCCGTTGCGTTGAACGGCAAGGAGATGGACGGCGTAGACCTTATCCGGGCGCTTAACAAGATAGGCGGCGCCCACGGGGTCGGCATTGTAGACCTGGTTGAGAACCGTGTAGTTGGCATGAAAAGCCGCGGCGTCTATGAGACCCCCGGTGGGAGTATACTCTACTATGCCCACCAGGAGCTTGAGCATATCTGCCTTGACCGCCAGACCTACGCTTTCAAGCAGCAGGTTGCCCAGAAGATGGGCGAAGTGATCTACGGCGGCCTCTGGTTTACGCCGCTGCGGGAGGCGCTTTCCGCATTCGTAGACTCTACGCAGAAAACAGTGAGCGGTAAGGTGAAACTAAAACTCTACAAGGGCGGCATCACCGCAGCGGGTGCGGAGTCCCTCCATTCGCTTTATGACGCAGGCATTGCAAGTTTTACTACCGGTGAACTCTACAACCATGCCGATGCCAAAGGCTTTATCCGGCTTTACGGCCTTCCCGTGCTGGTGCGTTCCCTTAATTCCCGGCGTTTATAGCAGGATGCGTTCAATTTTACTTTTAGCCGCCTCCGGCATGAGCGATAACAAAAAACAGAAAATCTTCCAGGTTTGAAACTCAAATGAAGGTGCGTAGGGCCATATGCGTTCACTTAGTTGAAAAAATAGTGTAGAATAGAGGGATGGAAGAGGAAAACAACGGGTTTAATAAACTGCCGGAACTCCTCCCCGCAGGGTGGGAAGAAAAGGCCTAGGAGTTTGTGGGGCTTTGCCCAAAAATCGTATAAATTTGCAATTTATTGCAAATTTATACCTTGCAAACTCCAAGAACCCGCTCACGTGGGGGAGGCAGAGCATTATTCTTGACCCAAACTTAAGAACGAAGAAATTTTACCGCAAAGGAACCCAGGGGTTCCGGGGCACATCAGACCTATGGTCTGCGTGCACAAAGGGAAGAAGAATTGGAGGGCAACCCCCTGGACTCCTTCCTTCGTGTTCGCGAACCATCGAACCGAAGGTTCGCGGTTCGATGTGTACTTAGCGGTTAAAATTCTTCAAATTTGGGTATTTTCGCGGTACTTGGAAGCAGTGTACTTTGCTTTTTCGTGTTTTTTCGCGCCTTTCGCGGTTGAATTTCTTAAAAGTAAAATTGCTGCAACCGCCAAGATTCCCCTTGACATAAAACATAGGAGTAAAATTGCTGGGCCGGAATCTCTCTTGACTTACCAAGCCGTAGAATTTAGAATAAAAAAGTAGAGTTATAAGTAAGGAAATACACTGCCGTGTTGAACTGCAACAAAACCGGAAGCTCTTTAGCCGGTGTTTCTATCCCCTCAAATCCGCTGGACGGCTGGGGTTATCCGTATTTATTTACTTAAAAAGAAACAAAGTCCAGAGGGAATCTATTATTGTACCTAATCAGGTAAGGGGTCGATTTATTATACATGTTTTCAAGTGCTTTTAACCAAGGGGATATGCCCCTTTCGCTTCAACCGGTTCATTACGCCGGTTTCCGCTATATCCCTTATTAGTCTTGAGTAGTTACCTATTATTTGTTCGCGAAAAACTATTTTAACCAAGGAAGAAGAATGTCAAATGCTACAACCATATTCAACATAAGCGGTCAGGAATTTAGGCGGATATTTATCCAGTCGTTTACCGCTCCTACAGACAGACCTCTGATGGATGCTAATGGTAAGGTCCGTAGCGGGCTTATAGCTGTTTCGGGGATATTGCTGATCTCAGCGATCCTATGGTTCCTGATGAATCTGTCCTTCCAATACCGTCATTCACCCGCGCCCTTTGTCCTGACCCCCTGGATTGTCGTCTCTTTTTCTTCATGCGTTTTCTTAGGTCTTGTCCTTATGATACGAAAAAAAACACGGCCATACGCCCTTATCCCGTTTTTCTTTTCCCTTTTCCCTCTCGCCTACCTGGTAATGGCCCTGTGGGGCGGGGCGCTGCGGGAAATCGTCCCCGGATCCGCCGCTGCCAACGGACTGGATTGGAAATTCATCTATGACTGTGTATGGATATTCATTGAACTTGCCCTGACCTCTGTTTTTCTAGGAATATCCCGTACCGGGAACCCTTTTTCCCTATCGGGCTTGAGACCGAAAATAGTGTCCGGTCTACCCATGAAAAAATTTATCTGGTTTTGGGAAGGGCTCTTTATTTTTGTAGTTTTTACCCTCCTGGTGATTATCCTATGGAAGGCGCGATTCCCCCTGAACCGTTTTTTTCTTTTGCTAAAGTATCAGATACCCTTTGCACTCCTTATGGGCCTTAAGGAGGAACTCTTTTTCCGTTGGATATTGGTGCGTTTAGGGGAGCGGTATCTAAAAAGCCGCTTTGTTTCTATCTGTATAGCGGCGCTTATCTGGAGCGGCTACCACGGTTTTTTTGGCAGTGAATGTGTTGGAACCGGCTTTTTGCCGGCCTTTTGGGTTTGTGTGGTATCTTTTTGGTGGAGCCTTCTAAGCTACCGGTATAATTCTATCTTGCCCGCTTGGATGGGACACGCGGTGATCGAGTTTTATGGTTTTTACCTTATGTATATTTCCTTTTTAGTGTAATCAGGATTACATCTAGGAGTTTGTTGCGCTTCGCGCATAAAATAGTATAAATATTCATAAATATGAATATTTATACCTTGCAAACTCCGAAAGCATGCCCATTGATCGGGATTTTTTGCTCGAAATTACTGCTTTTTCAGCGCCGTCAGTGTGCTCCAAATATAAATGAGCGTTAGTTACCATTTTTTTAATTTTTTTTTCATCTTCAATAAAGCAAATCACCGCTTTGCCTCCAATAATAGGGAATAATTATAAATTTCCACTTAAATAAGGCGGCTGTAAAATGTCAAATTTTGGAACCGGCCTGGATACTGGAAATTTAAAATCTTCAATGATACATTACCGCAAGGAGGTCAAGTATGACTTACAACGAGATTATTCAGGCTTTAAAGCATTTTACTCCCGGCATGCACCAGAAAGCATTGCGGGAGGCAATGGATCAATTTGAAGCGCTGAAGCCCGCACTGTTGGAATCCCTGGATTTTGCTTATGAAAACCGCAAAAAATTGATGGAAGAAAAGCCTGATTATTTTTTCCATAAATACGCGATGTTTCTGTTGGCTCAGTATAAAGAAAAAGAGGCTTTTCCAAAGCTCGTTCGCATCCTTAACGCGGAGGAATCTGGGCTTCACTATCTTCTGGGTGATATTCTAACCGAAGATTATTACCTTATATTGACATCTACATTTAACGGTGATACCGCGCTTTTAAAACAAATGATAGAAGGTAAAACTATCAATCAGTGGGCGCGCAAGGCCGCCGCCGACACTCTCATCGTTCTCTATTTAAACGGCGTATTCAAAAGAGAAGAAATAGTTGATTATTACCGGACCCTGCTTCAGCGGCTTTCGGGGGAATCAATGTCTGTTCTAACCGGTATACTACTCAATCAGATTATCGACGCACGTTTTACCGAATTGCTCCCGGAAGTGAGGATTCTGTACGATAAAGGTCTGGTTGACATCGATGAGGTCTGCCCGCATAAGGATTTTATCAAGGCTGTTAATAACCACAAGATTCAAAGCCTGAAATTCAGCACGAGACAGATCGACGACGCCCTAACCATGATGGAAAAGTGGGCTGAACTTGAAGAATTCTCCATAGAGGATACCGTTGATAAAAATAATTCTGATAACGGCGAATTGGAAGACAAGCCGGATAATAAGGACACGGGGTTAAAACAAACGCTGAAAAAGATAGGCCGTAACGATCCTTGCCCCTGCGATAGCGGCAAGAAATACAAGAAATGCTGCATGGGCAAGGAGAGCCTGCACCCCGGCCTGTTCTACGTTTAAGCCTGCCGTAAAACACGCCTTGTATGCCTACTGCTGCAAGGCGGTTTCCCAGCGTTTCTGTATGGCCGTTATTGTCTCTGCTGCTTTTAGGCTGTTCCGCGCAGAGCCTTGGTCGTTTTGAAACCGGCCTTCAAACAAGGCTTCCAGTTCTTCCCGGACTATAGCCTCAAATTCCCGAACACGGGGTTTGCCGGCAAACTCCTCTATTCCGTCTGAGGCTTCGTACATATCCCAGGCTTTTTCATAGAGTTCATCCCCGGCAAAACCAGTACCGGAACGGCTGCCGTTACCCGGAACCATACAACCGGCAACTTCGGCCTTCCGTTCGGCTAAAAAGGAGATGAACGTCCAGGCTTCGTTTTTATCGGAACTTTGCCGCAGGATACCTACAGACCAGCCGGAAAGGCCGAATACGGGCTTTCCGGCATAATTATCAGGTACGGGAATAGTCGTAATGCCGAAGCTACCCCCCATTGACTGCCTAATCCTGTCCATGTCCTCAATCGAAGCCGTCATCATCCCGATACGGCCTTTCATAAATTCATCCAGCTTTTGACTGTTGTTCATTAGGAAACTGTTGGGGGAGACAAGCCCTTCCTCAAAAAGCAGTCCGAGATATTCCAGCGTTTCGGTAAGTGCGCGCCCCGAAAAGTTCGGCGCCCCGTTCTGGTAGATCAGGATGCCCGAAGCCCAAATCCAGGGGAAAATATCCCCGAACAGGGCATAGGGATTTTCCGGGCTTAGGGCAAAGGCCATACCGAAACGGCCTGCCGCGGGGTTATTAACCGCCCTGGCATAGGTCCTGAATTCGTTCCAGGTTTTTGGGGGCCGGTTGAATCCCGCATTTTTCAATATGTCGATATTATAAAAGAGCGGGTGTATAAATGAGACCAGGGGGAGCGTCCACTGCGTATAATCTGTTGCGGATGCCTGTACCGAAGGACCTTCAGAGGAATCGCCGGATTCATCTGAGACAGCTTTCCCCGCTGTACGAGGCTGAGAGCGTTTCATATAACCGCCAAGCGGTTCCAGCCTGTTCCACTCGGCAAGCTCGTATATCCAGAGGGGATCTACGGCGATGATGTCCGTTTTCCCGGAGGCCGCTTGCTCCCTGTTAGACCCCGCATTGGTTTCGGCTTCGCCAGACCACGCAAGGGCTTCTCCGTTAAAGGCTAAGTCGCGTATTTCCTGATAAGAGCGAAAATCCAGTTCAACACTGATCCCCGGATTGCGTTCCTCAAATTCCTTTACAATGGATTGTAGAACGCCCTTTTCGACATCATCTTCCCACCATTGGCTGAAAACCAAATGGACGCCCTTTACTTCGGCAATCTTCTCCCTTATCTTTTCTTCCATCTCTTTTTGGGCCGGCCTTAACAGGATTATAGCAAGGAGCGCAAAGGGGATAAGCAGCACAAATAACTTTTTATGTTTTACCATTATTATACCTCGACTTTTCTAGTTTTTTATTATACATACATATAATATGTTTAATTTTCTAAAAAAGCTACCCATATTCCGCAGCCCTGCCGTTCGTAAACGTCAGGAAACCGCGGCGGAAAACGATGAAATTATCCAGAAGAATTGGACCGCCGATTTTTCCGCGCCTAACCATGCGTATTTTAATTTGAACGGCGACGATTCCTACGATACAAGTATTGTAGTTTTATCAAAGCGTAACAAACTGCTAACTGAAGAAACGCATGAAGAAGTTGTTCCTCAAAAAGCCCGAACGCCCCTTGCGCTGGCAAGGGAGTTGTTTACCCCGGACAGGATGAAAGACAAGCCTGCCGCCCGCGAGAGCAAGCCGGAGGGGGCCCTTGCGCTGCGTCTTAAAAAAACAGGCTGTATTGCCTGGGTGGAAGCCCCCGGACGGCATTACCAGGACCAGGTTATTCATGCACGGATACGGCTGGACGCCCACGGCGGATATGCCGCGGCGGGGCTGATGTTCCGTATGATAGATGAAGGTTCCCGGTATATGGCGCTTGTCTCCAGCAAAGGATACTTCCGCCTGGAAGTCCACCGTAACGGTATGCCCTTCCCCCTTATAGGCTGGACAGAATTCGACGAGGCGTCGTACGCAGGCTGCTTATCCGGGGCAACCGTGAATCTTCTTATTATTGCCTACGGTAATAATCTTATACTTGCGGTGAACGAAAAGTGGGTTTGCGAAGTTAAGGATGATAGCATCTCTGCCGGTGAAATTGCCTTTACCGCTGTTTCCTACGAAACACCGGTAAAGGCGGCGGAACACCCGTATACCGCCGAGGCTTTTCTTGAAGAGTTGCGTATAGAATCCCGCATTATCGAAACGGCGCATATCTACCAGGAATGGGCCGATCATCCCGGTATCCCGCCGCAGGCTTATTTCCGCCTGGCGGAAACCTTTACCGCTATGGCTCAGCCCCGTAAAGCCCTGTTTGAGCTTCAAAAGGCATGGGGAAGGCCGGATCATGTAAAAACACCGCGGGAGTTCCTCCTTGCAGGGAGGATAGCCCAGAGGCTGGGCATGCTTGCAGAGGCGGAAGGATATATAGACGCCGGACTTGCGCTTAAATCTGATTATAAGAACAGCCCCGAAATCCGCGAGGCAATTACCGAAAAGGCCAAAATACTCTACGCTGCCGGAAGGTTTAAAGAACTTAAAACCTATGCGGAAAAGGCCCTTAGACAGAAAAACAAGGACCCGCTCCTCTATACCCTGCTGGGTCATGCGTACCTGCATTTCAATGACTACGAAAAGGCCGCGGAGGCCTATGACGAGGCTTTCAAGCTGGATGGGGAGAACGGCCTTCTTGCAAAAAACGCCGCCAATATGTACGAAATGCTTGAAAAAAGGGACGAAGCCCTGGATCGCTACCTCAAAGGCGGGCGGGTCTTTTTAGGTCAGGATAACTACGATGATCTGGGACTCCTCATCCCCAAGATGCTCGTGCTGGGGCCGGAAAACTGGGAGGTACACGGGCTTGCCGGCAAGTGGGCTTTTGGGATTGAAGACTGGCCGGCGGCAGCCGGAGAATTTGCCCGGGCCGAAGAACTGAGGCTGAAACTGAACCCCGTGCCGGATAAGGACCCCGCAATAGTCTTCCTCTGCGGCATCCTCTTCATACGGGAAGGCAAACGGAGGGAAGGGCTTGCCTTTTTGGACGAAGCAGTATCGCTTGCGCCGGACTATGCCCTGTTCCGTTTTAAGGCAGCCGAAAATCGCTTTATCTTACAGGGACAGAGCGATGCCAGGATCGAGGCCGATATGGAAGCCGCGCTGGCGCTCTCTCCTGATGACGGCTGGATCTGTAATTTTGCGGCTCAGGTAAACCTGGGCAAAGGCGATCTGGATAAGGCCGCGCCCTATCTTGAAAAAGCGGCGCGGATTCTGGGGGATATTCCTGCCATACGGGCGAATCAGGCGGTCCTTTTCTATTTGCAGGGGAATATTGAACGCAGCCTTGAGATTCTTTGTGCGGAAAGCTCAGACGATCCCGAAGGTCTTATGGCTAACTGCGCCGGGAACCTCCTGGTCCGCGACGGCCGTTTTGAGGATGCCGATATCTATTACCTTAAAGCCCTGAGCATTGCGCCGGATAACATAGAATATATCTGCAACCGGGCATCGTGCCTTATCGAGCTTTCCCGCCTGGGGGAAGCCGATGAGATACTGTCTAAAGCCCACAGCAAGGCGCCCTCGCCTTCAATCCTGCAATTGATCAGCTACGTGGCGGGAAGAAAGGGGGAATTTCAGCGTGCGGAATCCGCCTGCCGCGCCGCCCTTGAAATGGAAAGCGGTCATGTACCTTCGCTTCTGTCCCTGTGCTGGATTCTTACCGTTTTAAACCGCTGGGATGAGGCAAAGGATATCTACCGCCGTCTTGAAAAGATGGAGCTTAAAGAGGATGCCGCAAACAGGCTTAACGACCTGCATAAACGAATTGAGGACGCACTGACCCGGCTTATAAGCTGCGCCGTATGCGGACGCGGTTGGCGTGTACCCCGTCTGTCCCCGCCTGCGCCCCCTATCCGGCTTTTTGCGATGCCGCCGGACGATCTGCCTGCGGGTACATGTGTAAGCTGCGGCCGCGCCTACTGTATAGGCTGCGCTCAAGAACACCTTGATGGCGGCGGGCGTTTTATCTGCGGGCAGTGCGGAAAGCCGCTTAAACTTATGGACGAGGGCCTTAAACAAATAGTTTATGACTGGGCTTCAAAGGAACTGCTTCCCCCTGCCGCGGAAACACCGGTTATAGCGGAGCGCCGGAAGAGAGGCCGTCCGCGGAAAGCAGCGGAGCCGGTTCAGACGGCGAAGCGGAAACGAGGCAGGCCGCGGAAGGATCAGGCGGAAGCGGAGGATCAGGCAAGTCCACGAAAGCGTGGAAGACCGGCGGCAAGGAACAAATGAAAGAATCCTAAAGGCAAAGAGGGTCCGCGCCGCAAGTGCAACAGGCAGGCGCGGGCAAGGGTTAAATTCCTTCCCGTATTTGTTTGTACTGTCTCTTTTCCTACTCGACTTTTGCTTGTATTTTATGTATCATAATAAGATATGATAAAATTTATAGGCATTCCCGCTTCTCCCGGGATTGTAATAGGAAATACGTTTCTGTATCTGGAGAATGAAAATAACGAGATTCCGCGTTACAGTATAAAGAAAAATCAGGTTGAGTCCGAATGGAAGCGTCTTCTTTTGGCTTTTAAAGAAGCCGCGGAAGAGATCAGGGGCTTGCGGGAAAAGGCTGAACTTGAGATAAGCAAGGAACAGGCGGCTATATTCGCGGCGCATCTTCTTATGCTGGAAGATGAGGAACTGCTTAGTGAGATACAGGTGCGGCTTAAAGCGGAGTGCCAGAATATTGAGTGGGTGTTCTGGAATATAACCCATGAATTGTCGCAGAAACTAATAGCCGCGGCGGATCCTTATCTGCGGGAACGGGCTGTAGATATAGCCGATATATCCCGCAGGGTGCTGAATATACTCCTCAAGATAAAAAAATTTTCTTTAGCCGATCTTAACCGCGATGTGATCCTGGCGGTTCACGATCTCCTGCCTTCGGACACGCTTCTTATGAATAAAAAACGAGTAAAGGGCCTGGTTATGGATGTAGGCGGCCGTACCTCGCATACCGCTATTCTGGCGCGCGCCTTTGATATACCCGCCGTACTGGGGCTTTCAAGCATTACCCGTGAGATACAAGACGGGGAAAAAATCGTGATGGACGGCACTTCGGGGGAAGTGATCATAGCGCCGGACAGAGCCGTCTTAAAACGGTACGAAAATGCTATAGGCCAATACAAAAAGATGGTGGCGGGGTTCTCTTCAATACGGGAGCTTCCGTCTGAAACAACGGATGGATACCGCGTAACGCTCATGGCAAATATAGAGATCCCGGAGGAGGCCGGGCATGTCCTTGACTATGGCGCCGAGGGGATAGGGCTTTACCGTTCGGAATTCCTCTTTATTTCGCCCGGAAAGATCGCCGAAGAGGAGGAACAGTACCGCGCATATTCGAAGGTACTCAAGGCTATGGGGGATCTGCCGGTAACGATAAGGACCGTGGACGTAGGCGGCGATAAGATTATCCCCGAATTGCAGAATATGAATGAAAAAAACCCGCTGCTGGGCTGGAGGGCTGTCCGTTTCTCCCTGGCTCATTCTGATATATTTAAAATTCAGCTTAGGGCTATACTCCGTTCCAGCCTTGAGGGGAGGGCGCGGGTTATGTTCCCCATGATATCCGGTATTGAAGAACTGGAAACGGCCCTGAGCCTGTGGGAAGAGGCCAAGGCAGAGTGCCGTACACAAGAACAAGCCTTTGCCGACAACATTCCTGTAGGAACCATGATAGAGATTCCCTCCGCCGCCATGACCGCGGATATTCTTGCGGAAAAATCGGATTTCTTCTCAATCGGAACCAACGATCTTATCCAGTATTCCATAGCGGTAGACCGCAGTAACGAAAAGGTGAACTACCTCGCCCAACCCACCCATCCGGCCGTACTCCGCCTTCTTAAAATGAGCATAGACGCGGCCCACCGCGGGGGCATACAGGCGGCCATGTGCGGTGAAATGGCCGGCGACGCCGCACTGAGCCCCCTGCTCCTTGGCCTTGGCCTTGACATATTCAGCATGGGTTCTTTGGCCATTCCCGCGGTTAAGCGTGTTATCCGCAGCGCAAGCATCGAAAGCTGCCGGACCCTGGCGGAAGAAGCCTTGAAGTGCAGGTACACTAAAGAGGTAAACGCGCTGCTGGAAGAATGGCAAAGGGAACATGAAGGCGGGAAGGCGGAATGAACGACCCGGCCGCGGCGTATAGCATCCTTCAAATAGGGAAAACCCGTGGTTTTCAGATATTCCCAATCCTTGAGAGGTGATTTTTTGGAATTCGATCTTGGACTAAAATACCGCAATCTTCCCGTGGTTGTGTTGGCTGGAAGGCCGAATGTCGGGAAATCAACCCTCTTTAACCGGCTGCTCCATAAGCGCAGGGCCATTACCGATCCTACACCGGGGGTTACGCGGGATCCGGTGGCTATGGATACCTTTATTGCCGGCAAGCCCCTCTGCCTTGTCGATACCGGCGGCTTTAAGCTCGACCGGGAAGGGGACGAAGGCCTGGACGATCTTGTTGTAGCAAGGACCCTGCAAACCCTGGAAAAAGCCGATCTTATCATCCTTATACTGGAAGCCGGCGCCCTTACCCGTGAAGATGAGGAATTCATCGAGTTTCTCAGGCCGTACCGGAACCGCCTTCTTGCCGTTGTGAACAAAACCGAGGGAGGCCGGCTTGAAAACGAAGCATGGAATCTCCTTGCCTGCGGCTTTGAAAAGATGTGGATGATTTCCGCGGAACACGGCGATAATGTGGGCCTTCTGGAAAACGCCATTGCTGAACGCATGGACTTTTCTAAAGTAGAGATTGACGAAGGCGGAGACAGGCCCATACGCATAGCCCTTCTGGGGAAGCCCAATACCGGCAAGTCCACCCTTTCCAACAGGCTGACCCAATCGGACGCATCCCTGGTGAGCGAGATTCCCGGCACAACCCGCGATGTAGTTGAAGGCGTCTTCTTCTATAAAAATAGGACATTTCAGGTTCTTGATACCGCGGGCATTAGGCGGAAGAGCAAAGTTACCGAAAATATTGAATATTACTCGGTGAATCGAGCTATCAAAGCCATAGACGATGCGGATATCGTCTTTCTTCTTATTGATGCGCAGGAAGGGCTATCCGAACAGGACAAGAAGATCGCCGGCCTTGCCCACGAACAAGGCCGGGGCATCATCCTTGTCCTCAATAAGTGGGATACCATGCCCAAAGTAAAGAATACCTTCCAGGCTGTTTCCGATCATATACACTTTAGTTTCGGCAAGATGGAATATGCGCCAATAGTACCGGTAAGCGGCATTGATGGAAGCGGCATAGAGAAACTTCTGGACGCCAGCATACGCATGTACGCCCAGCTTGAAACGCAGACCGAAACCGCCGCCTTGAACCATGCGCTGAAAGGCTGGCTTGCTGAGTATCCGCCCCCCATAGGCCCCAGAACCCGCTTCAAGATACGGTATGCGGTACAGACCTCGGCCAATCCGGTTAAATTCATCTTTTTTGTATCAAGGCCCCAGGCGGTTAGTGAAGCCTATCTATCCTATTTAAAAAACAAGATACGCAAAACCTTGGGCTTCTCCCAAATTCCGGTTGCCATAGAACTGCGTTCCTCGCGGAAGGAGCGCGGAACATGAGTTCCTATTCTATCGGCGATCTGGAACGACTCCTGCGGGTTAAAATCCATGTCATCCGTTATTGGGAAAAGGAAATTCCTCTTATCCAGCCCAAAAGGGACAGCCAGGGCCGGCGGGTCTATTCAAACCGCGACCTGCAAATATTCCTCCGCCTCAAGTACCTCCTTTACGACCGCCGTTTTACTGTTAAAGGGGCGCGGGAACAGCTCTTTCGGGAGCTTTCAGGCGAGCGCCAGGACCTCCGCTCTCAAATTGCCGGCCTCCGTTCCAACCTGCTGGACCTTTACTTTATAGTTCAGCGTATCAAGACAGATATTTAGAGTCTGCTGTGATAAATCTATTCCCCCATCTTGGCGCGGAAACCAGCCTTGCACTTGAAGGGTTTCTTCACCTTATTGACAGAACCTTCCCCCTGCCCCGCCGCTATGCGGGCAGAACGCCCCGCGATATAGCCGAACTCTCCCGCCTTTTCACCAGCGCCCAGGGCGAACGGACCGAGACCTACCTGGGAAAGCCGGGCATCCTTTCAGCCTATCTCCGTTATTTTCTTCCCTGGAACCTCTACCGCCTCTGCCGCCTGCTCCCCGGCCTTTCCCTGCCTTTTGAAGACGGCGGCGCCATTACTGACCTAGGTTCAGGCCCCCTTACCTTGGCCCTTGCACTCTGGATTTCAAGGCCCGATCTCCGCAGCCTCCGTCTTGAATTCCGCTGCATAGACCGTACCGCCGCGGTTATGCGGGCGGGGGAAAAACTCTTCAAGGCCCTGACCGGCGGTGAATGTCCCTGGATAATCCGGCTTGAGAAAGGTTCCCTGGAACGGAAAGATCTTCCCCGCGGGACGGACAGGCCGGGGGTGGATAAACCCCCGGTCCGTCTTGCGGCGGCAGTGAATGTGTTCACGGAACTTGCCTTGAATACAGCCGGCAGGGATGGCGGACGGAGCAGGCAGTTTGTAGAGAAGAGCTTTAAGACGCTTGCAGCCTATTCGATGGAAGGCGGGTATATCCTGGCCGTTGAGCCCGGAAACCCGCAAGGCGGGGCCTTTATTACAGGGCTGCGTAATGCCCTTATTGAGAGCGGCGGCGCTGTCCTTGCGCCCTGTCCCCATATCCAAACCTGCCCCTTCCCCAGCGGCAAAACCATACTGCGGGGCGCGGGGCGGACGCTGGGAAAAGGCAAGTGGTGCCACTTTACCTTTGACACCGAAGAAGCCCCCGCGGCCTTGAGGAAGCTGTCCGCCCAGGCAGGGCTGCCCAAGGAACGCGCGGTCCTAAGTTTCCTTCTTGCCCGCCTGGGGGGGCAGGGACAGTCCGTGCAGGCATGCCAAACGGGAACAGACCTGCGTTTACGGGTCATTTCGGATGCTTTCCCCCTGCCTGCCGCCGCCGCCGATACAAGGGACACGCTCTTCGGCAGGTACTGCTGCTCAGAACAAGGCATGGTACTTTTAACCGGAAAAAAATCTGCACTTGAAAAGGCCGCGCCGGGCGCGCTGCTTGAGGCAGCCTGTAAGGGGAACAGGCGCGACCCGAAAACCGGCGCCCTGATTGCGGAAATATAAGTAAGAGGCGCAGTTTTCACGGATTCTACGAATTTTTTACTGTAATCCTTTTAATCCTTCAAACCTTTGGTTTGTAAAATCTGTTGCCTCGCCCTTTAGTGCGAGGTAGTTCATTTGATGTTGTATGATACAAGGAGTTTGTGGGGCTTTGCCCAAAGAATAATGGGTTACGGCCGGGCCGGAAGGGGCAGGGGAACTGCGTATATTTGACGTAATGCTGTAGAATTAGCCCTGCATATCTTAATTGGATAAGCACGCTCCGGGTCGAACGCACGTTATTTTAATGCGTTTAGGCTGTCGTCTCTTCCCTCTGGAATTCCTCTTAGGTTTCCGTTATATTCTATATTTATACATCAAAATAAGGAGTTTGTTGCGCTCTGCGTATAAATTGAATGTTTTTTAATATACAGGAAAGTTATGAATATTACCGAAGATTTTATTGCCCAGTTTACCGGAAACCCATCCGCCGTTACAAACGGCAGGCAGCTTGCAAGCAAGGGGAGTTTTGTTTCGCTTAATATCAACAGGGAAGGCGACCTGCTCTTTGGAAACTGTGCCGGAAGCGGCAAAACCCCCTACGCATGTTCCGTTGATTTTTCCGATGCGGTAAAACCTATACCGCGCTGTAGCTGTCCAAGCAGGCAGATACCCTGCAAGCATACGGTGGGTCTGCTCTTCTGCAAACTCCAGGGTAAAAAATTCACAGAGGCGGATGTTCCAGAGGACATTGCCGGCAAGCGGAATAAGATACAGCAGAGGGAAGAGAAAAAGGCTGAAAAAGAAAAGGCCGCTGTGGAAGGCAGGGAGATTCCTGAGGACCCCAGGAAGGCCGCGGCTAACGCAAAAACCAAAAATACGGCTGTCCTTAAAAAATGCCGTGTTCAGCTTGAAGGTATAAGCCTTGCCGAAAAGATACTTCATAACCTCATCCTTATCGGCCTTCACAGCATGGACAGGAAGAATCAGGAACTCTACACGAATCAGGTAAAGGAGTTAGGCAATTATTATATAGAAGGTATTCAAACAAGTCTTAATGCCGTGATCCTTTCCGCGGTTGAAGCCCAGAAAGGATCGGGGGGTCAGGATTTTACCGAAACCATAGGAAACGTGAACTATCTCTACGCCCTTCTTAAAAAAAGCCGCGGCCATACGGAGAACAAAATAGCCTTTTACGAAGAACTTGCCGCCAGATTCAAAGAGAATGTTGTACCTGACGCGGACGGAAACGGGGATGCCGCGGAGACGGATACGGCAAAAGCAGTAAGGGAAGCGAGGCTTCATTCATCAATTGAAGAACAGATGGGCTACGTGTGGAAACTTGCCGAATTGCTTGAGGAAGGGTTCTTTGTAAAGGACGCGGAACTGATGCAGGTAGGCTTCGAGGTAATTGAGGATGAGGCAAGCCGGCAGTTTATAGATGAGGGCATTTGGATTTGCCTTACGAATGGGCAGATATACCGCACACAGAATCTCCGTCCGTTTAAAGCCCTCAAACATATACACGCCGATGACAGCCTGTTTTCTTTCCTCCGTATTGGAATGTTATATGTCTATCCCGGCGATAACCCTTCCCGTGTACGCTGGGATGCGTGTGAATATAGAACATTAAGTGCGGAAGACCTGGAAAAAGCCAGGGCATCCGGCGCAGGGGACTTTGCCGAAGTTATCAAGGCGGTCAAGAATCAGATACGTTCACCGCTTGCCTGCAAGAATCCTGTCTTTGCCCTAAAAGCGGACAGGTTCATGGTAAGCAGAGAAGCTGTCTATGGAACCAGCGGAGAGGAGGTTGTATATGTTTTTGACGGCAAAGGCACGGGGATCCCGCTCAAGTTGATCAATTTTGGCTGCTTGGTTAGGGAACTCAGCAGGGAACAGGCCGAGGGGAATACCCTTATTGTACGTTTTGCTCAGGATATGAAAACCGATATACTTTCCGCATATCCCCTTGCCATGATCACCCGCGAACAGGTTTTAAGGTTTACCTATTAGGAGTATTACCGATGGCTTTAGCGATTTTAAATGAGATACAGGAAGAACTTAACCGCCTGAGCATAGCGGGCAGTTCACTTGCCGCCGGCGATCCGCGGATAAAAAAATTTACCGCACCCCTGCAAAAGCTGGGGGAGAGGGCGCCGGTCTTTAATGCCCTTGCCGAGAGGCTTACGCTCCTTTGCGGCGGGGACGGCAAGTCCAGCCCTGAAGCGCTCCTTGAAGCGGGCGTTCTGCTCTACAGCCTGCGTTATACCCAGGGCAGTACCGATACAGGCGGTGAACTTTCGGAAATGACCTATGCTTCCCTTCCCCTTAAACAGCATAATATACCCTGGTCCAAATTTGAGCAGTTTAAAAATAAGGAACTTAACAGCAAAAAAGCCGTGGAAGCCCTTTACCGTGAAGGTATCTATACCGATCATCGTTTATTTCCCTTTTATTGTTCATTTTTCTTTCTCAAGAATAGCCCTGCATATACGACGGTAATAGAAAAGATCATCCCCGCATTGGGGAAGGAGATCGTTCCCGCAATGGAAGCGGTCCTCGATCTTAAAGGGGGCGTCCCACACGCGGCTATTTTTAGGACTATTTACCGTATTGAAGGGAAGGCCGTGTATCCGCTTGCGGAAAAGGCTCTGGCGGAGGGGGAAATTGCGGTAAAGGCGGAAGCCCTGCGCTGTCTCTGGGAAGATACCCGATACGAGGAAACACTTGTCGCGTTTGCCGGGGACAGAAAAGCCGAGATACGGGAAGCGGCCTATATAGCTCTGGTTAAAATGAAGCCGGCCAAGGCCGAAGAATTGCTTCTTGCGGAATTGGACAAAAAGCAGATCGGCGCTTTAGAGATACCTTTAAGCCTTATAGAAAGCTCTGTTGTTTATGACAAGATGCGCAGTATGGCCGATACGATGCTCCCCGCATGGGAGAAGAATGAGGCAAAGCTGAAAGTTCTGTTGCGCGTATTTGCCCGCGGCAATGAACAAAAGACCCTTGAAATTGTAAAAGATATTCTGTATGACAAGGATAAATACGCAAAAATGGCGAATGCTCTTAACCTTACAGAACTCTACGATCTTCTCATTGGTAAGGGGGATGACGCGCTGCCGCCTTCAAAGGCAAAGCTGGAAATCCTCTGCAATCTTCCTGAACACGAAGATTCTGCGCTATGCTACAGGATACTCGCCGCGGTAAAGCTCTACCCCGCGGAGAAAGTATACGATATGTTTGCACCTGTTCTTAAAAATTCTAAGAAAGACGGTTATGCTATTGAAAGCTGCCTTGCCGGAGCATACGGCAGCTTCAATTATCTTTCTCTTGAACCTATTCCCGATAGTGAAAAAAAATGGGACAGGCGCTGGGCGGATTTTCTTTTGTCCAAGGCCGGTAGAAGCGGCGATCAGGCAATGCTCTTTATCTATGACGATGATAACGCTACATGGCGGAAGTTCTTTACGGCAAAACTACGGGAAGTTGAACAAACACGCAAGAAGGGGCACAGCCTTCCGGTTTATCATTACGGTGAATTATTGAGCATAGCCTTTGCCCGCAAGCGCCCGGAGGCGGAAGAATACTACAACAAGTTTATAGCCGCGGGAATACCGCAGGCCGAGTTGGACGCGGTTATGAGGGATGCATGAAGCGGAAAACAGTATATATACGCATTGCCGCAATCACCGCGTTGATAGGTAATACGCTGCTTGCCGCCCTCAAGATAGGCGCCGGTATTGCTTCCCGCAGCGACGCCCTTATAGGCGACGGCATAGACTCATCGTCCGATGCGCTTATTGCAATTATCACACTTGTGCTTATCAAGGTTATAGTTCAGCCTGCCGATTCAGGGCATCCCTGGGGGCATGGCAGGGCGGAAACAGTAGCTACCGCACTTCTATCGTTCCTCATCTTTTTTGCGGGGGCGCAGCTTATCTTCAATTCGGCGGTAAGCCTTATCTTTCATAAGGAACAGGCTATTCCTTCAACAAGCTCGGTAATTGCCGCGCTCATCTCCATTACCGGAAAGATATTTCTTGCATGGAGCCAGTATTTTTTCGGCATAAGGGCGGATTCCGCTTTTCTAAAGGCTAACGCAAAGAATATGGCCGGTGATGTACTTGTCTCCCTTGCGGTTCTCATAGGTCTCAGTATTTCTATAGTTACCGGTATCGGCGCCGTAGATTCTATCGCCGCTCTGCTCGTAGGTATATGGATTATAAAAACAGCGGTAAATATTTTTATCGAGGCGAATCTTGAATTGATGGACGGCAGTTCCAACACCGAGCCCTACAAAGTTGTTTTTGATGCGGTTAAATCGGTAAAAGGCGCTGCCAGCCCGCACCGTACCAGGATGCGCCGTATTGCAGGCTTCTGGGACATTGATATTGATATCGAAGTTGATCCGCAGCTTAAGGTTGACGAAGCGCATGCTATCGCGTCTCAGGTTGAAAGCGAAATCAAATTGCGGCTGGATAATGTTTATGATATAATGATTCATATAGAACCGCAGGGAGACAGCAAGGCGGGGGAAGGATACGGCCTTTCCGAAGAGGATATCAATAGGGACACGAGGAGGAGGACATGAGGATCGCTCTTGTTTTATGTACTATGTTGTTTATAACGGAGACGCTGATGGGCGACGCAAACGATTATAAAAGGCCGGCGTCCTACGAAACCGCATATATCTACAGGACCGATACGCCGGATCAGGATATTAAACAGTTTCCCCGGAATATAGACGCCTTACGTACAAAAGATGCCGCTCTCTATATCCGGCAAACCGCCGATTATATCAACAAAAATTCAAGGAACAATTTTGAACGGATAAAAAAAGCCCATGATCTGGTTGCGCTCACCATACGCTACGATGCGGCGTCATTTCTATCGGGTAGAATTCCATCTCAGAATTATGAGGATGTTTTGAAGAGCAGACTGGCGGTATGTGAAGGTTATTCAAATGTCTTTAAAAGACTCTGTGATGAGCTGGGGATTGAATGTGAAATTGTCCGCGGTTTCGGCCGCGGCGTAGGCGTCTCTCCTTTCAGGAATGATACCCCTGCCTCATCAAACCATGCCTGGAATCTTGTAAAAATTGAAGACGCATGGTATTTAGTTGACTGCACCTGGGATTCTGGCTACCTGAACGGCAGGGTTTTTCAAGCTGAGTATTCAACTGACTACCTCTTCCTGAAACCTGAATACTTTATTTACACCCATTTTCCGGGTAATCCCCGGCAGCAATTGATAAGCTCCCCGCTTTCAGCCGATGCCTTTTCAAAACTTCCCTTTTTTAAACCTAAGTTTTTTGATTCAATGACAGCTTTGAATCCTGCTATTCAAAAGATCAATGCCGTTAATAGTACCTTTGAGTTTGAATTTACCCTTACTACAGGGTTTGAGGTAAATTTTAATGTCTATGACGCGGTCGATGGTAAAAGGTATAGTAACCGCTCATTTACCCAGAAAGAAGGCGATGCCTATAAAACCTATCTTTCATTTCCTAATCCTGGGAATTATATCGTGATGTGTTTCTGGAAGAGACCCGGTCAGAATGTATCCTCTTCCTGCGGCGAGTTTGGTGTAACCTCAAGCAAGGCAAGCGCGGTAAAGTACCCCGAACAGTACGGCAATTTCGGCCCGGAAACAACTATTTTAAGCCCTCTTGAGATGCCCCTGGCAGTAGGCGGAACATACAATTTTAAAGTTAGAAGCGATAAAAAATATATTGCGGTCATTTACAATAAAACATTTATTCAGTTACAGAAAAATGATGAGGGTATCTTTTCAGTTGAAACTAAAATTCCATCCGGTGTAAAAACTATAATGATAGGTACATCGGACAGTCTGAATGGGAGTTATAAAGGCATCATCCAATATGAGGTCAAGTAGGGATAGTGATTTATGGCCCATTATCCAGACCTTTTCCCCGGTTTCCTCTTCTCCCCACTCGTTCTTCGCCGTCTGCTAGCAGCCGCGGACAC
>JAISQR010000146.1 GCA_031274035.1 Treponema sp.
AACGTCCCTACAAACACGCAATAAGCGCGCCCGATGCGGAAAAGATAATATTGGAGGAAAAGGGCGCTCATTTTGATCCTTGTATAGTAGATGTTTTCCAGGATGTAGCGCTTCAGTTTGCGCACATAGCGGCGTTCCCGGATCTGTCTCTGCCGGCCTATTTTGATAAAACAAGGTGAGTTTTTCCATGCGGCCGCAGGATAAACCGGAACGAGAGTTTGCTGTCTTTTGCGTATAAAATGAATGCGAACCGGAGGTTCGATTATACCTTTCGCTCCAACCGGCTCATTGCAGGTATAGTGGAAATACGGCATCCATTACGCCGGTTTCCGCTATACCTGCATTAAGCTCAAGTAGTTACGAAATTTCTAATTATTAAGAATTTGTCAAAAAACTCCAGCGGTTTTACTTTTAAGCACGAAAAGAAAACAGCCGTCAAAGGACGCTCGATAAAGCGTGCGAAAGCACGTCTTTCCAATTAAGGCAGCACAGCGTAAGGCCCAATCAAAGTTGCGGCTTAAAATTAATGCTTTAGGCCGTAGAGTGTTTTCTCACCAAAACCTTCGTGTTCGCAGACCATAGGTCTGATGTGTCCTTAGTGGTTAAATTTCTTCAAATTTGGGTACTTTCGCGGTACTTGGAAGCAGCGTACTTTCCTTTTTCGCGTTTTTTCGTGCCTTTAGCGGTTGAATTTCTTAAAAGTAAAATTGCTGGAATTTGTCAAAAAACTCTTGACACGCTAAACAGTCAAATGATAGAATAAACCGAAGTATGAAGATCTCCCAAAATTCGGTTAGTCTTGGGAAATCTTCGTATTATAGGGAGAAATGAACTGCCGTGCTAAACTACGCAACAAAGTCCGGGCCTCTTCACTCTTCACTCTTCACTCTTCACTCTTCACTCTTCACTCTTCACTCTTCACTCTTCACTCCGCAGTTTCTATATACAGATACAAACTAATTTCCTCTTGCCCCCAACTTGGCAGCTTAGGGGAATTATTTCTCAAATATGTTTACTCAATACACAAAGTCATAGAGAATCTATTTTTTATTCGTAGCGGCGTTCCCAAAACTTCGGTTTCTGGGAATGCCGCCTTATATCTATATGCCTTGGAATAAAAGAGGGACAGGTTACAAGAAATTATGGCTATTTTGAGAAAAGAATCAAGATATTACTCGAAAGCTCAAATATATAGTAATGATATTTTAAATGATAATCTATCATTAAAGAATTTGAGTAAAGGCGGACTTTGTATTCGCAGTAATAATTTATTGAATGTGGATTTTAAAACCCGTTATATTATTGATCTATTTCCCGAGACCGAATTAAATATAGGAAAAATTGAATTAGAGGTAGAATCGAAATGGGTAAGAATAAAAAAGGCTTATTCAGAATCCGGATTTGTAATAGTAGATCCAAGGGCAAAAAAAGATTTTGAGTATTATATGGAATATCTTTCTAAACAGGAACATCTTGAAACAAATGAGGAAAAAATATAATTAAGGGATATGGTTCCAAAATCTGACATTTTGGAACTGCCTCAAGGCATATACTTATTGTATATAGTGGCATCTGGCCTTTTTAAGGAGCATCCATGAAATTAAAGTATCAGTTAAGCCTCATCGTTATAGCGATGTTGGCGGTGGTAGTGGTGTCTATATCCGTTATCCTGCTTAACCGCGCGTCCGCTACGCAGATGGATATCGCGAAGGAAAGTCAGGAACGGCTTGCCTCGGAACTGGCGCGGGATATCCAGATGCGGTATGAAAGATATTTAGGGATTATACATACCATAGCGGATATAATGGCCGATTATGATGAAACTGAAGCAGGCAAACAGCGCGGCCGCTTTCAGGATATAATGAGATCGGTTTTAGAATCAGAAGAATGGATTATAGGTATTTTTGCGGTCTTTAAGCCCAATACCTTGGACGCGGGTATGGACGCGGAATTTGCCGGAACCGTTGGCAGTACCGAAACCGGCCAGTGGGCGCCCTGGTTTACCAAGCGGACAGGACAGATGGAATATCTGACCTATTACGACGCTCAGACGGTAATAAACAGATTGAACGGACCTGACGCGGGAAAAGAGGCGATATACGATCCGGTGCCTCAGAACGTTTCCGGCAAGGATACCTATACCGTTAGGGTTGCCGTACCGGTGTTTTCCCGCAAGACCGGCGGGGTTGTGGGACGGATCGGGGTGAATGTGGATACCGCTTACCTCCAGCCTATCGTGGACGAAACTATCAGCCTGCATCTCGACGCAACCGCCATGACGGTGTATTCCGATAACGGCACCATCATCGGCAGCGGCGCCCCCAACCAATACGGCAGACTCCTCAGAGACGCCCAAAAAGCCCTCTTCAGCGCGAGTACGGATATCGCTCAGGACGCGGTGGTAAACGGAAAAAAACTAAGGCTCTCGGAATATTCGGAGGTACTCAAAAAAAATCTGGAGATAATCCTTTACCCCTTTACCATCGGCGAAACCGGGGTAAGCTGGTCGCTGATGGTGGGTACTGATAAAAATGTGATCCTGGCGGAAGTCAATGCCATGACCGTCTTTACCATCATTATTACGGTCATAGCCGTCGTTCTCGCGGCGGTAATTATCTTCTTTGTCGCTGTAAGGATTACCAAGCCTATTGTCAATGTAGCCCTGACCCTCAAGGATATATCCGAAGGCGAGGGAGATCTGACAAAATTGGTGGTTGTCAATTCCAAAGACGAAGTTGGCGACCTGGCCCGGTACTTCAACGCGACCCTTGATAAAATCAAGAATCTTGTGATCACCATTAAAAAACAATCCTCCTTGCTCTTCGATATAGGGAACGAACTTGCCAGCAACATGACCGAAACCGCCGCTGCGGTTAACGAAATTACCGCCAATATCCAGAGCATTAAAGGCAGGGTGATTAACCAATCCGCCAGCGTTACCGAAACCAACGCGACCATGGAGCAGATCACCGTCAATATCGACAAACTCAACGGCCATGTGGACCGCCAGAGCGCCAGCGTCTCCCAGTCCTCCTCGGCTATTGAAGAAATGCTTGCCAACATCCAGTCCGTTACCCAAACCCTGGTCAAAAACGCGGTGAATGTTAATGAATTGATAAAGGCTTCCGAGATGGGGCATACGAGCTTGCAGGAAGTGGCGGCTGATATCCAGGAAATCGCCCGTGAGTCCGCGGGCCTTTTGGAGATCAACGCGGTGATGAAAAATATTGCGAGCCAAACCAACCTTCTGTCCATGAACGCCGCCATTGAAGCCGCCCACGCCGGGGACGCGGGGAAGGGCTTCGCCGTGGTGGCCGATGAGATACGGAAACTAGCCGAGAATTCCGGGGAGCAGTCCAAGACCATTTCTACGGTGCTCAAGAAGATAAAGGAATCCATCGACAAGATCACCAAGTCCACTGGCAGCGTCCTCAACAAATTTGAGGCCATAGACGGCGGGGTGCGGGTTGTTTCGGACCAGGAGGAGAACATCCGTAACGCGATGGAGGAACAGAGTACGGGGAGCAAGCAGATTCTGGAAGCCATCGGTCAGTTGAACGAGGCTACGCAGATGGTTAAGAGAGGCGCCGGGGAAATGCATGAGGGGAGTACGCAGGTTATTCAAGAGAGCAAAAACCTGGAACTGGTAACCCAAGAGCTGACAAACGGGATGAACGAGATGGCAGCCGGGGCCGGTCAGATAAACGTGGCGGTAGACAGGGTCAACACGATCAGCGGTAAGAACAAGGAAAACATAGAAGTGCTGGTCAGAGAGGTATCAAAATTCAAAGTGGAGTAGCGGTTAGCCAAACTAAGCTGTCTTTATATTGATCGGACGCTTCGTGTCCGCCGGATACGAAGCGTCCGCGGCTGCAAGGCAACTGCCCAAGGCTAATCGGGGAGAGCGGAAACCGGCGGAATGGGGCGGTTTCCGCTTATTAAAAGCACGTATGAAAAATCGTACATAACTTGAGTAGTTACAATCCTCGTATAATAAAGAATTATAAAAATTTCTTTAATTCTGCTGAATAGTTACAAAAAAATAATATTATTTTATTAAGTAGGAAGGTGAAAATATTAGAAATATATATACCGGATGGATAGAAAAAGGTAGGGCATAGCCTTTTCCAAAACTAACCGAGTTTTGAAAAAGGCTCAATAATAAGCCGTCATTGCCCTTCCGGGCGCATTAAACGAAAATCTGTCGATGGATAGGAAATTGCGGACTTTCAGTCCGAAAATACCGCGCGGTTTCATACCCCGCTATCCGCGGCAAAGATTTAAACTTTCGCCCTAAAGCTCCCCCGCGAACCCTCTCCCGCGAACCGGTGAGCGGGTTCTTAGCGGGCTCTTTGGTATTACACCCGCGCATTCCAATAAAAGGAGAGATTATATGCCGGTGAAAAGAGTTACGTCTGTCGGTGCTTATGTATACTCTGTCTGTTTTCTGATCGGTGCGATAATTATATTCGGCATTGAAACCTACTCCATCACCGCTCAAGTAATGAAGGAGCAGTTGGGTAACAGAGCCCTTGGTATCGCATCCTCGGTAGCTGCGTTGTTGGAGGAACGCCCAAAGGAGTACCGGGAGTTTCTCAACACTCTGGATACCAAGAGCGATTTCTACATCCAAACCAAAAAACTGATTGAGAAAATCCGCTCTGCCAACCAGGACAACATCACTTTTATAACCGTGGAAGTCCGCGTTTCGGAAGATGAAGTTATGTATCCATTTATCGGTGAAAAAGAGGGCGCTGACACCTATTCGCCGCCAGGTACTATCGAGGCGCTCACCGCAACGCGCCGCCGCGCCTATGATACCCAAAGCGCCGTCAAGGGCGATTTTGTTACTACAAAATGGGGTACGCTGCTGTCGGCCTACGCCCCGGTGTTCGACACCCGCGGGGGGGAGTTCATAGGACTGGTCGGCACGGATGTTTCCGTGTCCCACTACAACGAAATTATGCAGAGGCACCTTGCCGTCATCGCGGGAAGCGTCGTCGTAACCGCGCTTATGGGCTTTTTTATTATCCGGCTGGGCATGGTCAGGATACGGGCGGACAGGGAAAACGCGGGCAAAAGTATTTTTTTGTCCAATATATCCCATGAGATACGGACGCCGCTCAACGTCATTCTGGGCCTTCTGGAGGTAGAATTTCAGAATCAGGCCGCGCTTCCCAAAAAGACTCTGGTAAA
>JAISQR010000253.1 GCA_031274035.1 Treponema sp.
TATACGATGGTTAAGGAATACCTTTCCGGCATTGAGTATATCAACGTCAACGAAGACATGGGCAAGGCAAGTTTGCGGTTTTTTAAGCGCCGCCTGAGCGCCTATGAACTGTGGCCCAAATATGTATGTACCTACAGGAGAAATTCCGGTGAGCGGTGAAGGTATTCCGGAACGTTACCGTATTTTTATAGAAAACGGTTTTCTGCCGGTAAATAAGGATAGTTTTTTTCAGTTTAGGAATTTTGACGACAAGGAAAGCGTGGTCATGGAAACGACTTCCACGATCCTTACCGTATGGGGCGGTGCGGTTAACGCCCTTTATAAGATCATCCAGGGACTGCTCTGCATAACCGTAATTGTGGAAGGGTCCGAGGCTTATTTTGAAATCCGCTTCCCCCCCCCTGCTGCCGGCGGGCTTAAAGCGGCGATGGACAGTCTCTGGGCGCTGAGCCTTAAAGCGGGATTTACTTCCATCAGGATCGGAGCCGTTGAGGAAGCCTTTCTTTCGGTGTACGATGAACTTAAAGGCTACAACTGTACCACCGGTTACAGCGACGACCACAGCGAATACCTTTATAGAACGGGAGATCTGCTGGAATTGGCCGGGGGGGTCAATCTCAATAAACGGACCCGGCTTAAAAAATTCCTCAATAATGATAATTTTTCACTCTCCCCCTTGACGGGGGAAAATATAGGACTTTGCCTTGAAATTCAAAAAGAATGGTGCCTCCGGCGGGACTGCGCTTCCTGCGCTTCCTTTGCAGGCTGCGAGACAAAGGCCCTTGAAAACATGGTTGCTATTTTTGATCCTGCCCTGTATAATGGTATTGTCTGTTTCCATGAAGCCCGCCCCGTTGGTTATGTATTATGGGAAAACAGGGCCGGTAAAACGGCGTTTATCTATTTTGCCAAGGCAAATACGGCCAACCTGAATGTATATTTGTATTACATGGCGGTAAAACAGTTTTTGTCCGCTGTGGAATTTATCAATATCAACGAGGATATGGGTAATATGGGGATTAGAATGTTTAAGAGCCATCTTGGGGTCTATAAACTATTGCGCAAGTACAGTTGTATTTTGGCAAAAACAGAGGGATGAACATGAAAAAATTCGCAATCGCCGGCTTTTTTGTTTTTACGGTTCTTTCGGCCTTTCTTTTTTTATACAAAGACCGCGTTACCCTGACGCCGTGGAATACCGGGGGGGCGATCAATTTAGGTTATCACGCAAGCGGTAATTCCGAACGGACAGTGATTATTGAGAACGGGGAAGAAACTGTAACGGTATTAAACAACGACGGGAAATTGGCCTATCAATTGTCCGCCGATCCTGGCAGGGGAAATTCATTTGCCGTTGCCGAAAGGGTACAAATAGACGAACAAAACAACGTGTATGTCCTTGACAAGGCCTTTGGCGGCGCCTTCGACAACAATGTGGAACGGGTGGTAAAGTACTCTCCGGCGGGGAAATTTCTAGGGGAGGTTTACCGCTACGAATATGTAAATGAAAATTTTATTACCACCAAGGGGAAAATAAGCGGCATGGCCTATTACCGGGACGCCCTGTACCTGGCACGTCTTGAAAAAGACGGCTTTTACCTTGAACGGATCGGAACAGCCGGGGACGTAGATGCTGAACCCATCGCCTTTTTTAATTACCCCCATGCCCTGCGGGACCTGCAATTTTTTCATATAAATCCGCAGGATGAGCTGCTTGCCGTTACCACCAAGTCGGGTATTATTAAACAATACAATTTCAGTGGAGCCTTGCAAGGTGAATGGCCCCCGGAGGATGGCTTTCCCACCATGGTAATATCCGATAACCGGGGAAATTTAATATATACCGATATTCTGAACAGTCAAATTGTGGCAATCAATGGGTCAGGCGGCCTACATACCCCCTTATTTACATCCCCCGAAGGGTACGCTTATTTTTATATTGATTATTATGACGGGACATTTTACGCCGCCACTGACGATCATATACTTATACGGCGGGAAAACGGTCCTTTTGAACGGGTAGATTCGTATAGTTACGGGCAGGAGGCCATTATACTCCGGTGGGCTCTGTTCCTCGCCGGTATTCTGGATGTCCTGATCCTTCTGGGGCTTCTGGTATCGTTGGTACGGTTCATTGTCAAAAGAAAATTCAGTGAAACCGCGAAAAGCATTATCGTCATGGGGCTGTGTATATCCGCCGGGGCCATCCTGGCGTCGTTTTTAATTGTCAATGAAATGACCAAGCGGTACAATGAGAGCATTTTTGCCAACCTGGAGAATGTTTCTCGTCTTATTGCCGCCACAATTGATACGAATATTTTAACATCGATTGACTCCCCCGCCCAGTACGATGACGCTGAATATCTTAAGTTAAAGGACTCCCTGGAATTGTATTTTTCTGAATCGAAATTTCAAGGGGATATGGTATATCAGTTGATATTAATGAAGAAGGACAATATCAAATATGTGATGTACGATTTGGAAAATTCTGTCGGTACTCATCTACCCCTTGGGGAAGTCAGCATTGATGAACAGAGCGTATACGATACAAAACAATATATGCATGGCGACGTTTTAACCTCCAGCGGGGGTTGGTTGTATGTTCTGGGCCCCATAATTGACAAAAACGGAGAGGTGGCGGCCCTTATCGAAACCGGTCTGGAACTAAGTTCCGTCCAGGAACAGATACGCAGCATGGTTATCCAAACCATATTGATAGTCCTCTCTGTTACCGTTGCCATCTTCCTTATTGTGGTTGAGTATATCCTTATCGCCGGGGCTTACCGGGAAAACAAAAAACAGCTTGCCCTGGGTAAAGTTCCGAATTTTCTCCCGGAACTGCTTAGGCCGATCATTTTCTTCCATTTTGCCGCGACGAATCTTGCCACAGCGATACTGCCTATGTACGCGGCAAACCTGTACACCCCCATACTCAACCTGCCGAGGGAATTTATCGTAACCCTCCCCTTTACGGCGGAACTGGTTTTTGCCGCCATCGCACTGCTCGTAGTTCCCGTTATCTTACAGAGGTTCGGCCTTAAACGCTGCGGCATTATCGCGGCGGCTTCCATAGTGCTGAGCTTCATACTCTGCCTAATAGCGGCCAATGTTCTCTATTTAGCCGTGGCCTATGCCCTTGTCGGTTTTGCAAGCGGGACCATCCTGATGATACTCAATACGGTTGTAGGAACCCAGCGGGATATAGATGATGTCAACAGGGGCTTTGCCCATTTTAACGCTTCCCTCCTCAGCGGCACGAACGCCGGGGTTATCTTTGGCTCCATACTTGCCCAGTTTCTCTCCTACCGGCTGGTATATCTTTTTGCTTCAATTATCACCGCTGGCACATTGGTTACGATGATCATCTCCGTCCGTTCCGCCATGATAAGCCCCATGTACGAGGTCCCGTATTTGAAGGATAGAAGAAAAGCCGGGGTAATCAAATTTATTTTCACACCCGCCGTATTCATCTTATTGGTTCTGGCCCTGCTGCCCTTTACGATATCAACCGCCTTTACCAGTTATTTTATGCCCATGTACGGATTGGAAAATGGTCTGAGGGAATCAAATATCGGGCAGTTGATGCTTCTTAACGGATTATTTGCCATACTCTTCGGAACAAGCCTTTGCGGGTACGCTTCGAAGAAATTCTCCATCAAGACAATTGTCATTGGATCACTGCTGTTAAATGCTGCGGCCCTTATACTGTTTGCCTTTAACATTTCCCTGGTAATGCTTATTGCCGTTATCGTACTTATCGCCATTGTTAATATTTTTGCGTCCACAAATATTCAGACCCATTACGCCGCCCTGTTTCAGAAGACCAGAATATCTTCCATAAAGGCCCTAAGCGTTTATGCGGCAATAGAGAATATCGGTATGGCGGGGGGCTCGGTTATTTTCAGCTATATCCTGGCGGGGGAGATCGGGTACAATATGAAACTTTTTGCCCTGTCCCTTATGGGATGTCTTGTCCTGTTTATTATCCTCTCCGCTATATTGGGTAAATTCAACAGAAAACCGGCGGGCTCTTAAAAGCAGGCCGGGAAGGATGAACGTGAAAAAATTTGCAGTTACCGGCTTGTGTATTTTTGTGGTTTTGTCGGCCTTTCTTTTCTTGTATAAAGGCCGCATTACCCTGACGCCGTG
>JAISQR010000298.1 GCA_031274035.1 Treponema sp.
TTCTCGTTTAGTACCGGCATCATCAATGCTATTCGATCTTCCATTTGCCGCACCTTTTTCATAGATACGGCATTATACCTTACTTTGTCTATTTGGTCAAGTTATTATTACACGGTTCCTTACCGGCGACATTAGCCCTGCTGGACTCACGGCGGTCTACAATGCCCTAGGACAAAAGCCGGGTGGCAGGGTGGCGGTAAAAATCACTACCGGTGAATCCCCTAACAGCAACCATCTGAGAGCGGAGTTGATAAAAGACTTGGTGCGGTCCGTAAACGGCGTTCTTGTTGAATCTAACACCGCCTATGGCGGAAGACGGGCAAGCACGGCGGTACATAAAGAAACCACAAAGGCTCACGGATATACGGCGATAGCGGATGTTGATATTCTGGATGAGGACGGTTCAATAAGCCTTCCGGTACAAGGCGGGAGGAGGCTCCGCGAAAATTTTGTCGGCGCAAATTTCAAAAATTATGATTACTATATCGTCCTCTCCCATTTCAAGGGACATGCGATGGCCGGCTTGGGTGGTGCTATCAAAAACATTTCCATCGGCATCGCTTCCTCCGAAGGGAAAGCTTGGATTCACTCAGGCGGTACAAGCAAAACAAGTGCTTGGGCGGGGATCAAAATGTCTTCCTTGATGCGATGGCCGAAGCGGGGAAATCCGTTGTTGACAGCCTGAACGGAAAAATTCTCTATATCAACGTGATGAACCGCCTGTCGGTGGACTGCGACTGCAACGGCAACCCCGCCGAACCGGATATGCATGACATCGGTATCCTTGCCTCCCTTGACCCGGTAGCTCTGGACAAAGCCTGTGTTGACCCTGTGTATGCGGCTCCCGATGGACAATCACTGATACAACGCATGGAGTCCCGAAACGGCATACGAACCATCAACCACGGAGCGGAGATCGGCCTTGGTAGTTTGCAATACGAATTGGTGAAATTGGAAGGGTAAAATGAAAAATATTGTAATCTTATCGGTCTTTGTTTTTTGCGTTACAGCGGTAATGCAGCTTGACGCGCAATCCCAAACAGGACAAGGCAAAATCCTCATTGCCTATTTCGCCTTGCCCGTGACAAGTGAAACAGGCAAAGTTGACGCGAATTCCGGCGCAAGTATACTGGTTGCTAACGGCAACACGGTTGGGCAAGTACAATTTGTCGCCGATTTAATCAGAAAACATACCGGTGGAAACCTATTTGCTATTCAAACAGTGCAGTCATACCCCCATGCGGTTAATCTACTGATTAAGTTCGCCAAAAATGAGCAGGATAAAAATGCCCGACCCCGTTTAGCAGCACATCCTGAGAATTTGGAACAGTATGATACTATCTTTTTGGGTTATCCTATCTGGTGGTATGATCTGCAATGCCAATCTACAGTTTTTTGGACGAATATAATTTTGATGGGAAAACCATCATTCCCTTTACCGTTCATGGAGGCCGCCGCTTATCCGGCACGGTAGAAAAGATTGCCCAACAGGAACCCCGGGCAAGGGTTGTTCAAGATGGACTTGCGATTTCCCGTAACAGCGTTGCACGGTCGGAACGGGACATAACCACGTGGCTTCGACGTATCGGAGTAGCGCAATGAACCCCCAAAACCTTCATAGGCTGATATTGCCGCTGTCAATATCCGTTTTAACCATGTTACCCGCAAGTAGCGCGGTAAGACAGCGGTGCCTATGGGTTAGTTCGGTTTTGAAAATGTGAAAAAATTATTTTTCTTGGCAGTAACGCTTTTTTCTATAGGAGGACTTATGGAAGCTGTTGCGCAAGGCATGGTTGAACAGAGTGCGAGTGGGGGGGCAGGCGGCATTCTTGCGCCGAAGCAGGAAGCCCTATGCCTCATAGCGGCGTTTACGGCGCGGGGCGATGTGCTGGCATTGGAGCAAGCCTTGAACAGAGGTTTTGACGCAGGGCTTACCGTAAACGAAGCTCGGGAGGCTATTGTACAACTCGCTTATTGCGGCTTTCCGCGCTGTCTCAACAGCCTTGCCGCTGTGGGGCGTGTGCTTGACGAGCGCGGGAAGCAGGGCAAAATCACCACGCCCGGCCGGGATAATACGCCCATTCCTGACGGCAAAACGAGTTACGACATTGGCGCTGAAAACCAGAGAGCGCTTTTTAAACTTCCTCAGGGAAATGAAATCCCCCTTACCCGCAACGCGCCGGGGGAGCAAATCATCAACTACTATCTCCGCGCCCATCTCTTTGGAGATATTTTTGCCCGTGATATTCTCGACTGGCCCACACGGGAACTCGTTACCATCTCGGCGCTTTCCGCTATGACCGGTGTTGAAGGGCAGCTCAGGGCGCATCAGGCGGGCGGTTTGTCTGCCGGTCTTACCCAGGAACAGGTAAGGCTTCTCCCAAAAATAACAACTACACACAATTTCTGAATCATGTTATAATAAACACATGAGAGGGGAAAACTCAAATAAAGAAGCTGTAGTGGAAACATTGCGGCGGAAATGGGATGCCATGCAGAATCATCTTGATGA
>JAISQR010000318.1 GCA_031274035.1 Treponema sp.
AGAAAATCCGCCGCCCGCCGGTAGGAATCCAGGTTTTTTTCCTCTATTTCAAAGCGCACCCGGTCGGGATAGGCGTAACCTTCGCTTATGTCGGTTATGGGAACGGCAAAACAGGAAAGGGCGGGATGGGCGGCGGCCACGGATTCGCAGAGGCTGGTGGTAAAGGTGGCGATGCCGCACTGTCGGGGCAGGTAGTTCCCGATAAACGCAATGTTCAGAATGGAATTGTTCATTACCCAGGGTACAGCATATGGAAGGCTTGGGATAGGGGCCGCATTGCCTCATCAGCAATTTTACTTTTAAGAAATTCAACCACGAAAAGCACGAAAAGACACGAAAAAGGAACGTACGGACAGATGCTGGAATAAAAACAGCCCGAACGTGCTCTTTATCGCGTCAGCGAATGCATAGGTTAAATTAAAACCTTCCCGCCGCTTCCACGCCGGGTTTTCCCCGGCCTTCTTCTATGTTTCCTTAAACTCCGCCGCCAATATTCCCCTGCCCATGGGGACATTTTATCAGGAATTTTTGTAAAAGTAAAATTGCTGGAGCGTGCGCCCCACTCCTTGACAATCCGGCTGCTCATTTGGGACTAAAGTCCCTTAGCCGATTTTCGCTATCCCCCGTAGCGGGATTTCCCGATAAACCATTCCGCCTTGCAGACAGATTCCCCTTTTTTTCGCCATGTGACCTACGGAACTAAGCTCATAACCTTTCATACGCAACTCATCGAAAAGCCGGGGAAGGGCGGCCTTTGTTGACTCATAGGGCTCGTGAAGGAGGATGATCCCCCCATCGGAGGCCTGTGCCATGACATTATCAAAAATTTGAGTCGCCGGTATGCCGTTGTAGTCAAATGAATTGGCGCTCATGTCGATAAGGGGTAGATTCATTTCCGATGCTACCTTAAAAAGCGCCGGGCTGTAGCTGAGAAAGGGAGCCCGCATATAGGGAGGTAATGTGCCGGTAATGCCCCGTATCAGCGATGAAACGGGTTCGATGGCCGCTCGAACAGCTGCCTCGTCAGGGGTCGGCCCTCCATCAGCCGCTTCCGAAGGCCCCAGGCGGCTGTGATTGTCGGTATGATTGGCCAACTCATGACCAGCCATGAATATCGACTCCGCTTCTTTACGGAAAGAGCGTATATGCCCGCCTGTTAAAAAAAAGGTCGCCTGAACACACTGTTCTTCCAGAATGGCCAATAGCCGGCCGGTACCGGCGCAGGGGCCATCGTCAAAAGTTACGGCGATAAGCTTGTCGGGCGGGGGGTAACTCATCCTTTAACCGCTCCGGCGGCAGCGCCTTTTGTTATCTGCTTCCTGAAAATTCCGTAGAATACAAGCATGGGCAAAAGGCCTATGACCAAGGCCGCGAACTGCTTCCCGAAATCCGAAGCCAGTGCGCCTGAAAAGCGGTTAATTCCTACCGGGATGGATTTAATGCGATCGCTTGACGCAAGTATATTAATCAGCATGAATTCATTCCAGGTTCCGGTAAAGGTGAGTATCCCGACCGTTACCGCAACAGGCGCGGTCATGGGAAAGATGATGCTGGCGAATATCCGCAAATACACAGCGCCATCAATCCTCGCCGATTCGATCAGCGCATCAGGAATGGACTTTATATATTCGGTGCTGAGATAAACACCCATGGGGAGGCCTATGCCTATGTAGGGAATCAGGATGCCAAGACGGGTATCAAAAAGTCCCACGGCGTTAACCATGAGAAACAGGGGTACCATGATAGACTGGAGCGTAAGCAGTATGCCAATGATAAAGCTGCCGTGAAGGAAGGGTACAGCCTTGTTTTTCATCTTGGCAAAGGCAAACCCTGCCATGAAGCCGAAAATGATAACCGCCGCCACGGTAATAATCGAATAAAAAACGCTGTTCAGGATCAGTGCGCCGAAATTACCGCGCCGCCAGGATTCCGTATAGTTCCCGGTGAACCACACTTTTGGAAACGCGAGTTTGCTTGATGAAATGTATTCCTGGGTTGTCTTGAAAGACTGCAGGACAAGCCAGAAAATGGGGTATATCGCAAGAAGGGCAAAAACAAACATAAGCCCGTAAATGCTCACAAGGTAGTACAACGATGTTTTACGTATACGGGCCATCTTATTCCTCCCTGCCGCCGAAGCGTTTTTCCACGCTCCTTGTGACACCTATCAGGATAAAGCTGATGATAACCATAATGGTGGAAATTGCGTTGGCCAGGGGATAGTTTGAAGCACCCCTGAAAGCCTTACTGTACATATAAAGCGAAAGTACATTGGTCTGTTGGGCAGGCCCGCCTTGGGTCATGACAAAAATCAGATCGAAAATTTTAAGCGAACCGGCTATGGCAAGAATTGCGCTTGTTACAATAACACCGGAAAGAGCGGGTAAAATAATATGGCGGAGCGTCTGGGCTTCTCCCGCACCGTCAATATTCGCCGCTTCAATAATTGAGGTGTCTATACGCTGTATATTTGCAAGAAAAATAATCACATAAAGCCCTGCGTACATCCACAGCATAACGAACAGAACCGGCAGCATGGGATGGTTACTGATGGTGAACTCCGCGTCCGGCTTGAACATCCTCAGTATTTCCATGTAGACGCTATCCTGGTTTAGATAAAAACTCTTGAATAAAATTCCGATAATAACCGGGGAAATTACGTTGGGGAGATATATCATAGCCTGAAAGAAATCCACCCCCTTCACCAGTTTACGGGACAGAATATAGGCAAGGATAAAACCGAGGGGTATCTGACCAAATACCGACATGAGTACAATGAGAAAATTGTTTTTCATGGCCCCGTAAAAATAAGGGTCCTGAAAAGTTCTGATATAACTGATAAAACCTGAAAATTTAATATTCGGATTCCCGAATATCTTTCCACTGTTATAGTTGGTTACGCTTAATATCACAGAAAAGACAGTCGGAAAGGCCATGACAGCGTAATAGATGCACACAGCAGGCAGAATCAGAATTATAAAAGAAAAACGCTGTTCGCTTTTCGAGGTAAGACTTTTCAAGCTATTCTCCTGTTTCCTTTCCGTGCGGAAAGCCGCCGCAGGCCGGAACCCGGACGGCATATCCCTTAAAAATTAACCTCTTGTTGACTTCCATGTATCAAAAGCCCGTTGTATATCCTGCGCTACCTGCTGAGGCGTTCTGGTTCCCGCGCCTATCTGCAAGAGTCCATCATTGAGGGGATTATACACATCGCTGTGGAAGGCATCGTCAATAACCTTGGTTGTAGTGGTATATTGGGTGCCGAGATCGCCAGCCGCCTGCTGCATGGGTTCAAGTTTCAACATGGTCATGTCAATATCGATCCGGGCAGGAATGGTAAGCCCGCCGGTCTCAAGATCAAAGGTCTGTACTTCAATTCCGGTAA
>JAISQR010000324.1 GCA_031274035.1 Treponema sp.
TTCGGAGTTTGTAAGGTATAAATATTCATATTTATGAATATTTATACCATTTTATGCGCGAAGCGCAACAAACTCCTAGGAGCCGCGGACACTTCGTGTCCGATGGGACTTTGGTGAATTTTTGCATATTCATGCAAAAATTCCGATTAACGGGGCTCCGCGAACCGGAGGTTCGATGGGAGTTTGCAGGGTATAAATTTGCAATAAATTGCAAATTTATACGATTTTTGGGCAAAACCCCACAAACTCCTAGCCCCGTCGGACCAGGCGATAATTTAAATCATAGCATCTTCGTGGTTGAATTTTTTAAAAGTAAAACTGCCGCATCACCTCCAAAATTTCTTCTACATCTTCATTGTTCTTCGGAAATCGAAGGTAAATGCAATAACCCTGTACCGTGCTTTTTTGAGCTTGAAAAGTGAATAATTATAATATATACTAAATTTACTTGCAAAATTATAGTAATAGAAACGATCCGTGGGAGCCTCTTGCGTTCACCTTCATAAGGGTGCTTGTAAACAGAAGGCTGCGTAAGATAGCACTGCGCTGTATTGTATCTATCTTCCAGAACTTTTTCTTTCTCCAGTATAAGGCGGCCTTGTTCTCTGGAAGCATACCGGTTTCCCAGGTGGATCATCCCCTTGATGAACTTATCCCTTTTACACCCCGCCGGATTGCCGTTTACCTGGACTTTGTCGCGTTCTGGGTGCGGCTTATAGGTTTTCTTTTAAAAACCTATAAGCGGAGTGCGGAAGCCGTAGTTCTGGACTTTCTTGAGTCGATGGGGAGGCTCTACGGTTTCGCCGCGGAAGTATATAAAGAGAATCTCTCAACTACCAAACGCCCTTTTTACATCGGCCGGCCCCGTTTTGCCGTCATTCATATTATGGATCCCCATCTTATGTGTATTCCCAGCCTTCATGTGATGGTGGTTATCCATACCTACACCAAGTTTAAGGAGATTCTCCAGAATTTTGGGGAAGCGGGTAAGAACGCTTCTCTTATTGAAAAGGTTCGGAGCGGGGCTCTTGCCATTACAGAGGCTGTACTCTATGTCAAACAGCACAGCGTCAACTGTATATCCGCGGCCATGTACGCTATGACGCGGTTCAACGCGGAACTTTTCCCCGATAAAGAGGCGGCCCTTTTCGTTGACGCTCTTTTTATTAAATCGGACGCTATAGGCGGGGAAGATGCGGGGAAGATACGGGGGCATATCCTTTCGCTCTACAGACGTTTTGCCGATGAAGGGCGTTCGGCCTCTTCCTGGAAGGAACCGCTCCTTGCGTTTCTCCGTTCGTTCCCCAAAAAGAGAAGCGCCCGCTGACAATATGATAGGAGAATCCGGCTGCAAAACATCAGTATTCAGGATCAGGGAAGCGGGAGGACGCAATGCCACGGTTTTGGAAAACGGCATACTCAGGATACTGGCGGATGATCTGGGAGGGATGATTCCCGAATTGTCATATACCCAGGGAACCGGCTGCATCAACGCCCATTGGATACCCTGGTTCCGTGCTAATTCCGGCGAAGCATTTTCGGATCAGGTTCACGGCTCATTCTGGAAGGGGAACCTTCTCTATAATATAGCGGGGAATTTTCCCTGTTTTCCCAACTTCGGACCGGGACATACTATTGAGGGGGTCAATATGCCGCCCCACGGTTGGACCGCCAATCTAAAATGGAACTATCTGCGCAGCGGTTTCGATGAGGAAACCGGCTCGATCTGGTCGTTATCGGAAATGAACATCACCGACAGCGTATTCCCCCTGTCTTTCAAAAAAATTGACCTGCTTATACCTGAACATGCCGTTCACTATTCCAGTCTTAGGGTAAAAAACCGGAAGAAAGCAGCCATAGAAATCAACGCCGCCTGGCATAACACCCTAGGGCCCCCGTTTCTCTGTCCCGGCTGCCGTATCTCGGCTGCCGCAAAGTTCTGGGCCTCGCCGCCGCCCGGCGGGGAATTCGATGCTACGACACGCCTGGTTCCCGGAGCGGAATTCGTCTCGCTGTCCGAAGTACCCCTCGCTAAAGGCGGCAGGGTTGACCTTTCGCGGGTTCCTCCCCCTGTAGGCAGCACCGATTTTATTACCGGTCTTATCCCGCCCCATTCCCGTTTCGGCTGGTCGGCTCTTGTGAACCCCAATCTGAAAATGGCCTATATCTGTTTCTTCCCGGGACCTAAAAACGCAGCCGGTGATGATATTATCCTTTATTTCAATAACCTCTGGATGCAGTATGGAGGGCGGCCGTTCACGCCCTGGGCGTCCTACGAGGGCGGCGCGGACCTAAGCTACTGTCTTGGAACTGAAAATTCGGTCTCCGCCTTCGCCTACGGTCTTGAATACGCCCGTAAGGTCAAAAAGGTACTGGGCGCTCCGGCTACGGTTCCTATCCCCGGAGAGGGCGAAAAGACCCTCCGGTACGGGACCCTTTTTGCACCCTATATCGGAAACATCCTGAGCGAAGGGATCAACTCGGTGGAATATGAAGAAAACGCCGTTATTGCCGCGGGCAGGGGCAGCTACTCCCGCTTCCGGGCGGATCCCGATTTCATTCAATTAAAGAAGATTGAAAAACTGACAGCGCTGCCCATAAAGAATCCATTTGGGGCGGATCCGCAGAGATAAATATCCTTTCTTTGCGGCGCTGGGGGTTTGGAAAGGTAAGGGAAGCCGCGCGGCGCCTAATACCGCAGCCCTTCTCGCTCCGCCGCGCCCCGTGTTTTAGATCGCCCCTGATGCAAAGACCGAGCCGCGCAAGCTGGGCGCGAATCTGGCGGCGCCGTCCTGTCAAGAGTTTTATTCGAAGGGGGTCTCATACCCCGCCGAACCCAAGGTTCGCGCTCCGCGGCGTGGTTCGTCATATCAATTACGGCTGTGTTTGATATCCATCATACCTTGAGGAACACTGCCCGTTTTTTTACCGCTACTATTCTAACTAATTGGAATCGGGTATACTTCTCTTGATGCGTAAAAAGAATATCCGTAAACATACCGGGAATACGCTTGAGCACAGGACCGGCGAACAGAAGTTTAAGGAAGCCGATAGCCGTATCCTCCTGATGTTTGAAGCAAATCCTATGATCTGTACCCTGTGGGACGAAAACGGCGGGTTACTGGACTGTAATAAAAGCGCTCTGAATATATTCGGCATAGAAAACAAACAGGATTTTATCCGGATCTACGATACATTCAGCCCTGAGTTTCAACCGGACGGCAGGCGGTCTTTGGAAAAAAGGGTGGAATTGATAGCGGAGACGATCAAAGACGGCATGAAAAAATTTACCTGGCTGTTCCGTACCAGTAGGGGGGAAGATCTGCCGGTAGAAATTACGCTGGTAAAGGTCGACTGGGAAGGAGAATACCGGGTTGCATCTTACGCGCGGGATTTACGCGAGCTTATCGCCAGTGAGCAGGAAAGAAATGAAGCCGAACAGCGTACCCGAATTATGCTGGATACAACACCTATGGCATGTTCGCTGTGTGATAAAAATATGTATATTATTGACTGCAATCAGGAAATGATGCGTTTGTTTGAAATCTTCGATAAATCGGCTTTAATTGGACAATCGTTTCTTTTTTACCCCGAATGCCATCCTGACGGGCGGCTAAATATTGAAGAGGCAAAAAAAGCGTATGATACAGTCTTTAAAACAGGATACTACAAATTTGAATGGCTGTATCATAGTTCCAAAGGGGAAGAGATTCCGGCGGAGGTAACGCTGGTACGCATTCAGTGGAAAGATTCTTACCGTATAGCTTGTTATGCCAGGGACCTGAGGGAATTCAAAGCCAATTTAAAAAAAATACAAGAAGCCGGCAAGCATAGCCGTGAAATGGAAATCTACGCCAAGGTTGCAGAGGCTGCATCGGAAGCCAAAAGCAATTTCCTTGCATCCATGAGCCATGAGATACGCACGCCGATGAATGCGATCATCGGCATGACCGATCTTATGCGCACGGATAATCTTGATGAAAAACAGCTTAGTTTTTTTAATGACATAAAAGAGATGTCCAAAACCCTGCTTCAGATCATCAATGATATTCTGGATTTTTCCAAAATTGAAGCGGGCAAGATGGATATTCTGCCCATACATTTTAATCTGCTGGATCTATTTGATAATATCTGTTCCGTGAACCATTTTATGGCTGAAAGTAAAGGTCTTCAATTCCGTTCCAGTTTTGATCCTGATACGCCTCAGATAATCTATGGAGACGATCTACGGATACGGCAGATCATTACTAATATTATGAATAATGCTATTAAATATACCCAGGAAGGTTATGTAGATTTCAAGATAACAACCATAGTGGAGAAAGGCCGGAGATACATCGCATTTATTGTTGAAGATACCGGTATCGGTATTAAAAAAGAGAACCTGCCTAAACTGTTTGATTCCTTTGAACAGTTTGATAACAAAAAAAACCGGAGTATCAACGGGACCGGTCTGGGGCTTGCCATTACTGATAATCTTGTAAAAATGATGGAAGGAAAAATTGATGTAAAAAGCGAATACGGCAAGGGAACGATCTTTACCATACTGCTGCCGTTTATGGAAGGGGACCCTGCTCAAGTACAGCAGCAGGAATTTTCTAACTTGTTTATGGTGGATAGCAGCGTAAATGTCCTTGTGGTTGATGATAATGAAATTAATCTTAAAGTAGCTGTTGCCTATCTTGCAAGGCATAAGATTCAAGCGGATACCGCGGTAAACGGCGCTATTGCCATTCAAAAAGTACAGCAGAAACATTACCATATTATCTTTATGGACCACATGATGCCGGAAATGGACGGTACTGAAGTAACAAAACGTATCCGCGCGCTGCCTGATGTATGGTATAGGACGGCGCCTATTATTGCGCTCACCGCCAATGTTACCGAAGCAGCCCAAAAGATTTTTTCCAAATGCGGCATGAATGATTTTATCCCCAAACCTATTGACGCAAAACTGCTTAATAATATGCTCTCCAAGTGGCTTCCGTCTAATATGATCTCCGCTACTTCCCAGCCGGCGGGGAATACTCTCCCGCGTGTTTTGCCCCGCAAACCGGCGGAAGTTTCTGTCATTGATCGTGCGGAAGGGCTTGCGCATGCCTCGAATGACGAGGCTTTCTATGGCGAACTTCTGTTCGATTTTATTAAAAACCACAGTGCGGATATGCAAAAGATCAAATCTGTACTGGATACAGGCGACTTTGCAACGGCTCGGCGCATCGCTCATACCCTTAAAAGTACAGCGGCATTAATCGGAGCCGGAACTCTTAGCGAGGCCGCAAAACTTGTAGAGAATATATTAACCGAAAAGGAAACCAAGCCTGCTTTAGGGTATATAAATAAATTGGAAATTGAATTTGATGCCGTGATCAAGGAACTTTCGGCCATCCCCCAGCCTGTTCGTATGCTTGCTTCCGGCAGAGCATTGGATACAAATGAGGCCGTTGTTCTGATAGAAAAACTGGAACTTTTGCTGAAATCAAATAACACAAGCAGTCTTGACCTTTTGGAAGAAATAAAAATTACCCTTTCTCCATTCGGCGGGGATTGCGGCAAGCTGATTGAACTTATTGAAAATTTTGATTTTGCCGAGGCTGCTGAAATACTTGATAAAATCAAAAGCGGAATTGTTGTAACTACTCAGGACTAATGCGGGGATAGCGCCGCCTATTCCGCCGCGGAATCGGCGGAATAGGTTTGCCCCTCAATGAGCCGATTGGAGCGAAAGGGGCGGCTCCCTTTTGTAAGGGACCCTGCGGGTTTCCAAGCACTTGAGAACACTATAAATATCGCATATATCTTGAGTAGTTACGAATTGTTTCATAAAGGGAACTGTTTTTATGGATGACTATCATAAATACAAAATACTGATTGTTGATAGTGAAACAATCGATCTGATTGAACTGAATCATATTTTTAAATCTGAGTACTCTGTTTATACCGCAAAGTCCGGCAATACGGCTCTTCAGATCGCGGAGGAAGAAAAGCCCGACTTTATCCTGCTGGATATTCAAATGCCGGATATGGACGGCTTTGAAGTTCTTACCCAATTAAAAGAGAATTCTATTACAAGAAATATTCCTGTCATTTTTATTGCGGGTCTAAACAGCGGCGAGATAGAGGAGAGGGGATTCCTGCTTGGAGCGGTTGATTATATAAAAAAACCTTTTAAGCCGGCAATTATCAAGGCGAGAGTTCGTACACATATGGAGATGGTAAACCAGATACGTGCAATCGAGCAACTCGGTCTAACCGATCCGGTAACGGATATTCCCAACCGGAAGAGCTTTAATGAACGGATAGAGATGGAATGGCGGCGGGCTAAACGGGAAAATAAGCCTATTACTCTTTTAATAATAGACATTGACAATTTCCGTAACTATAATGATACTTATGGCTATCCTCAGGGGGATAAAATGCTTAAGGAAGCCGCCAGGGTCATAATGAGTAATACAAAACGTCCGGCGGATTTTCCGGCGCTGCTTGGGGGAGAGGAATTCGGCGTGATTCTGCCGGATACCGGTCTTGATCCCGCTATAGAAATTGCCGAAAATATCCGTAAGAATATCGAAGCTATGCGGGTGCCGGACGCGGATGAAAGCATATTAACACAGGTAACTATCTGCATTGGAGTCTATACGGTAACTCCCATGATGAAGGATATGCTGGATGATTTTATTTCCAACGCAAGACAAAACCTGCGTACCGCAAAATCATTGGGAAAAAATAGGACCTGTGCGGGGGAGTTAAAATAATGGAAGGAACTGAAAAGAAATATACTATTTTGGCGGTTGACGATGAGAATGCAAATCTGCTTATGTTGAACCGGATTTTATCCCCTGATTATACCATTTGCATTGCAAAATCCGGCGCCGAAGCCCTGCGTCTTGCCGTAGACTATATGCCGGATATTATCCTGCTGGATATTGTCATGCCGGGCATGGACGGTTTTGAGGTGCTTAGGGCATTGAAAGAATCCGAAACGCTCAAAGATGTTCCTGTAATCATAATTACCGGCCTTGACAATTCAGATAATGAGGAAAAAGGTTTTACCCTTGGCGCCTCCGATTATATTACCAAGCCTTTCAAGGCGGTAACGGTTAAGGCTCGGGTAAAGATGCACATAAAAAAAGCGGTAAAGCTGAATATGATCGAGGATGATCTTGTCAGAATCTCTTCGATCGTTGAAGGCTCTCCGCAGTTAATATTGTACATGAGCCTGAACGGAAAGATTGAGTATATCAATCCCGGCGCTGTCGAAACAACAGGTTACACGAAGGAAGAAATAATATCCGGCGGCCTTCCGCTTTTTATTGGTCCTGAAGAGTTAAGTACGATTAGGCAGGATTATCTCAATTCTTTAACAAAAGAAGGCCATATTTCCTTTGAACTTCCGATACGGCGGAAAAATGGAGAAGAATCTATTCTGTCGGTATCGGCCTTTGCCGCCGAACTTCACAATGGTGAAAGCGGCGTGGGCATTACCGCAAGGGACCAGACCGTACTGAAAAAGGCCCAGCGGGAATTGCTTGAAGCAAAAAAGAGAATAGAACAGGCGCTTTTGCAGGCGGAATATTACAACAGGGCAAAGAGCGATTTTTTAAGCCGCATGAGCCACGAAATGCTTACACCCCTCAATGCAATTCTTGGTATGACAAATATCGCCAGAACTACATCGCAGGAGGAAAAGCGCCTCTATTGCCTGGATCAGATTGATGACGCGTCCCATCATTTAATAGACAACATCAATGACATGCTCGATATGGCCCATATTGACGCGGGGAATTTTGATCTCTTCGATCAGGAATTCAGCCTTCAGAATCTGATCCGTGAACTGAGCGAATCCTTTGCGCAGGACATTAAGGAAAAGGATATTCATTTCAATATATATGTTGCCGCCGGCACCCCTGATATGCTTATCGCCGATGTCCGCAGGCTGAGAAAAGTGCTCTCTCATCTTATCAAAAACGCGATAGAATATACGCCGCGGTTAGGCGGCATATCTATCTCCGTATCACAGCACGGCGAATACTCAGACGGGATCATCCTTCGTTTTGAGATATGCGATAACGGCGTAGGTATTAGCGAGGAGATGAAGGAGCGGCTCTGGGTTGTATTTGAGCAGGCCGACAACAGCATTACCCGCAGGCACGGGGGAATAGGGATGGGCCTTGCAATCTCGCGCCGCATTATTGAAATGATGGGGGGGTCAATACAAGTTGAATCGGAGAGCGGCAAAGGCACCCGGTTTATTTTTACTATAAAGGCTGAATTGCAAGCCGGTATGCCGGGCCTTCATCTGCAACCGGCGGATCAGAAGCCGCTATTGGCAGAACGGCGTATACTGATTGTAGATGATGTTGAACTTAACAGCGAAATCATTGCGGCCATGCTTGAGGACTTTGGGCCCGCGCTTGAATACGCAAAAGACGGTGAAGAAGCAGTCGCCCGATTCTTACAGAACAAGTACGATTTCATATTAATGGATCTGCACATGCCGGGTATGGACGGGTTTGAAGCGGCACGGCGTATACGCGCATCCGGCCGTCCCGGATGCGAATCGACGCCTATTATTGCGGTTTCCGCCGATACAGGAGACGAGGCAGTCCAAAAAAGCAGGGAAGCAGGCATGAACGACTATATCAACAAACCGGTTGAGATGGAAAGCCTCCTTTCGGTAATCTCGCGGTACCTTTCCTGATCGCGCTTTTTCTGTATATACTGAATAGAGGGGCGCGAACTGCCGGCGGAGTTGCTCCAGCCCCCGCCGCGCAAACGCCCGCTAACCGGCGGTCTGACGTATTTGCGGTTACAATTTGTTCCTGTTTATGTATTTCCGCATACTATTTTACACCCTCGGAGATTTATTACCGTATCCGGCATTACTCCCCGCGAAAACAGCGGGCTGCCTAATTTTTTGCCTGCCGTACAACATCTCCGTTTTGGCTTCAGCCGGTACTTTCACATTTCCCGCCTTTTTCTCTCTCTTTTTATCATGCCTGCTGTTGAGAACGGAGTACATTACCGGCGTAATAAGCAAGGTCATCAGGAAGCTGAAGGAGAGGCCCCCCACAAAAGTCTTGCCTATGGGCTGTATGGTCTCTCCGCCCGCGCCGGGGAAGAACGCGATAGGAACCATTCCCAGTATCGTGGTGAGACCTGTCATCAAAATAGGCCGGAGCCGGTTTCTGCCGGCCGCTATACAGGCCTCGCGTACTTTCATGCCCCGTGCGCGCAGGGTGTTGGTGTAATCAACCAGCACTATGCCGTTGTTTACCACAACCCCGACAAGGGCTACAATGCCGACAGCCGAAAAAACAGACATGGCCTCATTACCTATCTTGTATATCCATATAACCCCGATAAAGAGCAGCGGTATGGAAAAGAAAATGATAAGGGGATCCACAAAAGATTCAAACTGACTTGCCATAAGGCCGAAAACCAGAAAGACCGCTACGCCGATTATAAAGATAAAACGCCAGTTGTACCGCTCTACCTCGCTGGCCTCCCCCATATATCGGACCGTTACCCCCTCACGCGGGATCAGGTACTGTTTTACCGTTTCTTCAAGGCGCCTCTGCATTTCGGTTGCGGCGATGTTTCCCGGCAGATCGCCTGTTACCCGTACAACCCGTTCCCGGTTTTCGCGGCGTATGGATGTAGGGGAACGGTTTTCGACAACCCGCACTAAATTGGAAAGAGGTATCCTGTCTCCATTCCGGTTAAGGACAAAAACCGCTTCCAGGTTCATGAGCCCTTTCCTGTCTTCATCCCTGAGCATCACATCTATATCAAGAAGCCTGTCCCCCTGGGTGATGGTTGTCGCGGTTGTGCCGTTCAATGCGGTTCTAACCTCTGAAGCTATACCGGAAAGGGAAACGCCCAGAGCGGAAGCTCTGTCCCTGTCTATATCTATTTGGAGCTGAGGCGCCCCCTCGTCAAGATTCACTACGGGATTCTCAACTTCAGGGAGATACCGCGTGATGATGTTCTTTATTTCATCGGCAACCTGCATGACAGCCTGTGCGTCGCGGGAACTTATGGCAATTTCTACCGCCTGGGTATTGCCCATGGACCGGCCTGCCCTGAAAGATACCTGCGCGCCGGGAATGTTTGACATAAGCGGCGTCAGTTTGCGTATGATACTTGTAGGCGTATCGATCTGCTTTGCCGGCTCCGGCAGGATGATCTGCACGCTCCCCTGGCTGTTTCCGGTACGGCGTGCGGTAAGGATGATATTCTTGTAACCTTCAACATTTTCCTTTACGATCTTCTCCAGTTCCAGCACAACCATCTCGGTAGTTTCTATAGTGCTGCCCTGGGGCAAGGCTACATTGATGTTTACATTGTCATCTATACGTGTACGGATGAAGAGGTTCATGCCTATATCCCTGAATTGCAGAAAGGAAAAGGTGAGAATAGTGAGAATCAGGCCAAGTACAATGAGGCGGTGATCCAGGCAGTAATCAATAGCGATGGAATACATGTTATCCAAAGCCGCAAAGAATCTCTCCATGCTTTCATCGATCTTCCTTAAAATAAATATCTTGAGCGGCTTTTGCTTGCGGGTATTGAGGCGCAGTATAGGACCGCAGAGGCTGGGTACCAAGGTTACGGCAACGAGGAGCGAACAGGAAAGGGAGATAACTACGGTAAAGATAAGATCGTTAAAAAGCTGCCCCATCATTTCAAGATCATTTTTATAGATGATGAGCGGCAGGAATACACAGAGGGTAGTTGCCGTAGAAGTGATGATAGCCCGGATCATCTCCTGGCTGCCCAGAATGGCGGCTATTTCCGCCTTGGCGCCCCTGGCGCGGTAGTTATGGACATTGTCAAGAATCACAATAGATGCGTCAACCGTCATACCAAGACCCAGGATAAGACCGGTCATGGTGAGTAGGTTAAGGGTAAAACCGAAGACAGCCATGAACATCAGGGTAAGGAGTATAGATATAGGAATAGAAAGACCTATGATGAGGGTGCCCTTGATGTTCCGCAGGAAGATGAAGAGGATAAGCATAGAGAGGAATGCTCCCTGGAGGGCGTTTGAATAGACCTGATTCAAGGTAGCGTTGATGAGCGTCGTATTATCCGAGAGCACCTCAAGGCTTATACCCTGCGGGAGATCGGTATTGATAGTATCGAGGGCTTCCCTTACACGCCTTGCAACCTGTACCTGGTTGCTGTCGCTTTCGCTTGTTACCTGGATATATACACCGGAAAGTCCGTCAACATAGACCCTTGCGGCATTATCATTGTAGGCAAGGTTTACATCGGCAATATCCTCAAGCCGGATTACCTGGGAGCGGTAAGCCCTGGTCAGGCCCTGTCCCTGCGGAACATTTACCGTCTTTACAACCAGGCGCCTTACCTGATCCACCGTGGCAAGTTCCTGACGGGTAAGTATCTGGTACTCGCGGACACCGCGGGTAAGCCTTCCCCCCGAGGAAAGTATGCTTTGGCCCCGGAGCGCGGATGTAACATCGCTCAAGGTAAGGTTGAGCGCGGCCAGACGGTTAAGGGAGACGGCCGCCTTGACGATCTGGGTAGTGCCCCCCCAGACTTCGGTAGAGGCGACGCCTTCTATGCGTTCTATACTGGCCTGTATCTCATCTTCGGCAAAGATACGAAGCTGATCGGACGGATAGTTGCCCTTGACGACAAGACGCATGATAGGCATGGCCGACATATCAAAACGCCGTACCGCCGGGGTTCCCGCTCCATCCGGCAGGGAGGAAGCTATGCGGCTTAACAGGGTCTGGGTGTCTGTCATGGCCTCGTCCATATCGGTACCGTAGGAAAAATTGAGATTGATATTACTGCTCTCAAAGTTGGAATTGCTGGTCATATCAACAAGGCCCCGTGAGGATGCCAGCGCCTTTTCCAGAGGATCGGTAACATTACGCTCAACATCCGCGGGGCCCGCCCCCGGATAGCTGGTGAACACCGAGAGCACCGGCCTTGTCGTAGACGGGTAGAGATCCACCGCGATATTGGGAACTATCGTAGCGGCAATTCCCATTGCCAATGCGTAGAGAACGATAATTGTTACCGGCCGTTTAACCGAATATTCAGGGATATTCACTCAACTATCCTTACAAGGTCTCCATCGGTCAGAAAATTCTGTCCCGCGCTTACAACTCTGTCCCCCAGTGTTAAACCGCTGAGTACCTCTATGATTTCTTCATTTTCAATACCAATAGTGATCTCATGCCGTTCCGCTATGTTCCGCTCGTTGACCGTAAAAACTATCCAGGAACCGTAGGTGTTGATCACCGCGTTCCGGGGGATAACCGGCACGTTACGGCGGGTATTGGTAACAAGGCTTACCATAGCGAACATACCTGCACGTATGCGGCTGTCCTGCCTGGTAAAACGAAGCCGTATCCTAAGCGTGCGGCTTGCCGGATCCAGCGCCGGACTTACCTCTTCCACCACCGCGGCAAAACTCTCACCCGGCAGAGCCTCCATGTAGACCTCCGCCCCAAGGCCGGCACGGACCGCGGTCGTAAAACGCTCCGGCACAAAGGTCTCCACCACAAGGTTCGATATATCACCCACCACATAAACCGCTGTCTGTACCGTCAGAGTATCCCCGGGGTAGACCGGCGCTTCCAGCACCGTTCCTGAAGTGGTGGCGATAACCGGACTTTGAGAGTAAACTTCCCCCGGACGGGCCGGATCGACCATAGCCACAATCTGACCCCGCTGTACCCTGTCGCCTACCCGTAACCGCGCCTCGGTAAGTTTTCCCGCCACCGTCGGGTATATTGCAACCTGGCTGCGGGCCAGTATATCGCCGTTGATAAGTATGCTGTTTTCTATAGTACCTTCCGTAACCGGAGTTATACGGACTATGGTTGCGTTGCGGCCCCCCGCCTGCTGTTGCCCGCTTTGAGATTGGCCTCCGGCCGGTCTTTGCTGTCCGGTCTGCCCCTGTCCGGCGCCTCCGGCCTGTCCGCCGGAAGCAGGAGCGTTCCGGGAATCGTTGTTCCCAAAGAATGTTACTGCGCACAATCCGCCAAAAAAAACGATAAGAAAAATAATAACAACCGTTATTATCCGCGAAACCTTGTTTTTTTTCACTCCATACTCCTAGGATCCTGTGGGACTTTGTAGGTTTTTCATGGCTTTTTTGCTAAAAAAAGCCATGAAAACCACGATTATCCGGCATCCTTACGCAGTTTGTAAGGTAAAAAACCGCCTAATCAGTGGTTTTTTAAGGTTTTATATGCGAAGCGCAACAAACTGCTAGAAATTATTCCCGGAAAGGAGGAATTCCCTCCAGTCAATGTTAAGGGCGGCGGCAAGATCGAGCATCATATTTTGATAGGATAGCTCGCTTGCAAGCACCTTCTGCCGGGCTTCCGCGAGGTTCTTCTGGGCATCCTCAAGCGTGAGATTATCTACCGTTCCATTGCGGAAACCCTGATCGGTAAGTTGATGGGTATTCTCCGCGATCTCCTCCTGGAGCCGGGCTATCTCTATACTTTCCCATGAATTGCGGAGTCTGGCCGTAAGGGAACGTATCTCGTTCATGGCGGCGTCTTCGGTATTTTTAAGATCAAGCCGGGCTTTTTCTATTTCCGCCGAGGCAGCTCTAATCGTCTGATCTGCCTTGGTTCCCGGTATCCAGGACTCGACCGGTATGTTAAGCCCTATCGATGCCCCGATACCATCGGAATAGGGCGCCTGTATACCTGGGCTTCCTGACCCTCCGCGGTAAGTAGCGGAGAGGCTCACGGAAGGCGCTCTGGAAGAAAGTTTCGTCTGTGCGGCCGCCAATTCAAGACGTTCAATGTTGTACTGCTGGGACCGTATATCCGGTCTTTTGAGGAGGTATTCGCGAATCAGGCTTTCCGCGTCCGCATCGATCTTCCGTATTGTCATGGCGCCCTCAAGAACAACATCGGCATCCTGTTCCATCCCCAGCAGCATAAAGAATTCCCCCAGGCTGCTGCTGTACGCGGCCTCGGCGCTGCTTAAATTGAAACGCGCGGTTGCTAGGGCAAGCCTGCCTTGAAGCACGCTGAGTTCCCTGGTAAGGCCGTTTCTAAATGCAATTTCCGTCCGTTCAAGCTGTCTTTCCGCAAGATCCAGAGCCTGCTCTAAATTGGAAAGATTCTTCTTCTCCGCAAGGAGGCTGTAGAACTGCTTGGTAATCTGAATTTCAATCTGTCTGCCCGCGTTCTCATAATCAAGCATTTCGTTCCTATAGGCCAATTCTATACGTTTTACAGCATCAGGAATACCGGCGTTCAGGGAAAACGAAAGGCCGAATGAAAATGAATAGGAGGCATGGCTCTCGTCCAAGGAAAACCCCGTACCTGAAAGCAGAGGGGAATTATAGCCCAGTTCTGTCCTTAAACTTATACCGGGAAAAATCTCTGACCAAAGGTTTTTAGCCGCAAATTGGGCTGTCTTAAGATCGATACCGCCCTTCTGTAAAGCCAAACTCCTTTCCACCGCTTTGGTAAGCGCGGCTTCAAGCGAAAGGGTCTGCGATTCGGCCTTGAGCGGCAGGCCGTATACCATAAGCGTAAGCACAAGAAATATCCGTAAATGGATACAAACCATGACCCCTCCATATAAAAATAATTGATAAATATAATTGCTGCTTAAATATAATGTAACTACTCAGGTATATGTGATATTTATACGTGTTCTCAAGTGCTTGGGGACCCTCCGGGTCCCTCACAAAGGGGCTCCGCCCCTTTCGCTCCAATCGGCTCATTTCGGGGCCAAAAGCCCCCTGGCTAAAAGCCCCTCCATTCCGCCGATTGCGCCGCAGTAGCGGCGACGCTATCCCCGCATGAGACCTGAGTAGTTACAATATAATCACTATAATAAAAGGTTTTGTGTTTTTTAATGGTTACAGTCCATAGAGAGTGAAATTTATTATCGAGGATATTTTTCATTCTTCAAGCGGCTATCCGCTAGCAGCCTGTTGCACTTGTGGATTTTTTGCATATTCATGCAAAAATTCACCAAAGTCCCATCGGACACGAAGTGTCCGCGGCTCTTAGGGGCAGGGCTATTGTATTTATTTTATAATTCATATTAAACATAAGTATTTGATAATATATATAATCATGCCGGGGTATTGAACCAATGCGCGTTTACTTACCCAAGAAGAATAACCACTGACCGCACGGACGGATAGAGAGAACAACGATAAAATAGCGTTTTCATCTATCTTTTCTCTATTTTTCTCACAAACAGATGAAGAA
>JAISQR010000375.1 GCA_031274035.1 Treponema sp.
CTAGCAGTTTGTTGCGCTTCGCGCATAAAACCTCAAAAAACCGCCGATTAGGCGATTTTTACCTTACAAACTGCGTAAGGATGCCGGATAATAGTGGTTTTTATGGCTTTTTTGCTAAAAAAGGCCGTAAAAACCTACAAGCGCAACAGGCTGCTAGCAGCCGCGGACACTTCGTGTCCGATTGCACTTGTGGATTTTTTGCTCAGTGTGCCTTTGGCACACCTTCATACAAAAAATCCCGATCAATTGGCATGCTGTACTCTTCGAGTATTCGGAGTTTGTAAGGTATAAATTTGCAATAAATTGCAAATTTATACGATATTTGGGCAAAGCCCCGCAAACTCCTAGCTTTTCTTGTTTTGAAGCTCCTCTTCTTTTTTTTCAATAGCTTCCCGTGTTACCGCTAGTTCACCCAGAATGGTCTGCGCATCCTCCCTGCCAAAGCTCTCCTCTCCTCTTTCTACCAGGGCCTTGTATGCCTCGGCGCCCAAACGGGTAATCTGTTTTGAAAATTGATTTTCAAGCTGCTTTATCTCCACCGTAAGGACGCCGCGTTCCCCCAGTTCCTGGGCTTTGGCCCCCGCCTTGCTCAAAAGATTCTTTGAGACTTGAAACCCCTTTGTTCCAATATCCTGCGCCTTTTCGCCCGCCTGCCCAAGAATATCCTTCATTCTATCGCTAAAAGCCATTACCGCCTCCTACTTTCTCTTGATTCCTAAAATAGTAAGATCATCGTACTGATCATCTTCCTTTACATGAGTATAATACATATACGCGTCATTTCCAGGGCTTTCCCGTGTGTTTGAACAATAAGTTCTATACTGAAGGAAATGTTCCTTTAAAAACAGGTCTACCTTCTTGTCTACCAGTACATGGTTGTCATCATCGGCCTTGGGATCCTTGTAACAGCGGAACATCTTTTCTACCGATACCATTGCCATGATAACATCCTCTACCCTGCCCTGGCATCCGGTAAAGTCGAATTGCAGATCGCGGGTATCACCCTCGGGGTTATGCCACTTGTGAAGCGTGTATATCTCCTTGTTCATAACCGCGTTGATGATGCCCTCTACCCTGTCGGGCCCCATTTCCTCATCCCCCTGGCCTACCACATGGTTCTCGTGCGGTGTATCGTTAGGAGCGCCTCCTTCCGCACAGATCATCTCTACAAACTCCGGTGTACGGAACTTGCGCTTGGCTTCTTCGATACCATCGGTGTAGAGGAAGAGTATATCGCCCTGGTCTATGGTGATGTTCTGAACGGTGTAACCGCCTTTGGATTCCACCAAGAAGTTGGGGAGCACGCCGGTTGCCGGGGTTTCAGGCAGGGTCAGCGTCTTGACTTTACGCTCGGAGGCGTCAAACAGGTGTATGATATTGTCCCCCGCGTTGCAGAAACGGACAATGCCGGTCTGCGAATCGAAGAGGCAGAGGGTAAAGGCGGCGAAACGTCCTTTAAAACCCAAAGTTTCGATGAAGTCGTTGATCTGGTAAACAACCTCTTCTATGTGCATGCCTTTTGCGGTAGGTTTCCAGGATTTAAAATAGTTAAGAAACATGGTTGCCACCTGGATCATGATAAGCGCCGCGGGTATACCTTTTCCGGCTACGTCGCATTTAATGACGGCAAAGTAACGCCCGTCAAGGTCCTGGTAGTCAAAGTAATCCCCGGATACCCCCTTTGCGCCTTCGTAATACCCGAAAAATTCGGCGTTTTTGGTATCCTTAAAGCCGGAGGAGAGTTTATTCCCCTCCCTGTCCAGTTCCAGGGGGATGAATTTTTTCTGAACTTCCTTTCCTATCGAAAGGTCCTGAGATGCCAATGCCGCTTTAACCAGCCCGTGGGTCATATCGTTGATAGTGTTTCCCAGTACCGCTATTTCGTCATGCGATTTTATAACTATATCGAGCCCTGCCAGCTTGGATTTATCATCGGTATCGCGGATATGCTCTACGTGGCTCACCAGGCGCCTTATGGGAAGTATGATAAGGCTGGAAAGGAGAAGAGCGCCCAGGGTTCCTATGCCTATGGCGGCAAGGGCGAATATCAGGATGATACGCAGCAGTTCCTGCCTGTTTGAAGCCAGGCTTTCAAGGATGCTCTCGATGGATACTTCCAGACGGATCAGGCCGCGGAAGTACGCGCTTTCGGTTCCCTTGCGGAACATAACAGGCTTGTAGAAGATATAAATACGCGGGGAGCTTTCGGTAATATTACCGTAGTCGAATGCCGGTTCCGAGCGGATACCCTCTGAAAGATTGGTAAGTATGCCGGTAATACGCGCTTCCAGTTCTCTGTTTGTCGCCTGAATATCGGCCAGCATCTGCTCATCGGGGGTATCGCTCATCAGCATGGTCATATAGCTATTGTTATTATCCGAGATAACGTGCGGTAAATTACCTACCGCGTCGCGGGCCCGGTTATCCATATCTTCAACTATGCTTTGCAGCCGGGGGCTCAGATCGTCTGTCAGGCCGCACTCTCCCGCTATAAATTCAGGCGTATCTATCTTTGCCCGGATATGAGGATCGTTACTTGCCCAGACATGATCGTCAAATTCCAGTCCGCTTTTTCCAAACCCGGTGATGGTAACGTAATTGGCTTCGGGAAGGGCCGCCGATTGAGCGGGCAGATAACCAAGCTCCAGGGTATCCTCCGCGGGGAGATATGCTTTAACGCTAGTGGAAAGCCCTTCAAGCAGTACATTGGACCTATCCCAGAGACCCTGGAAGAGGGTGGTCTGCTGGGTTCTAATCATATTGAAGTAAAGGGGCGCCGAAACCATCGCGACAACAAGAAGTACCAGAATTATGGTAAAGGCAGCCAGCTTGATGCGCAAGCCTACACCCCGCCGCCGTATTTTTCTTAACTGTTTTTTCTTTTCTAACACCATAAAGTCTCCTGTTAAAAGCGCAACCGCGTCCTGATGTATCATCGCGCTGTCCGATATAACGTTTCCAATACCTAAGACCGAGCCTATAATACCGATACAGCAGAATAATAGTATCCCTATAATAATGAGGAAATTCGTATCGAATACATACCGGCGTTCCGGCCTGATCTCCCAGGAAGGAATCACTATTTCAGAGAAATCGCCGAATTTAACCGTGCCCTTTTCCGCAACCGCGATGAGCTTGCGGGGGTATGTTGCCGTACCCCGTGTAGGGTGTTCAACCCCCAGCCGGTATATCCCTTCCGGCAGGTATTCCGCATGCAAAATGCGTATTTCACGGTCATGGCGGACAACGAATTCCCCCTTATCCAGGTAGAAATCCCTATGAAAAGATCCGTCATCCTTATCCAGAAATACCCGGATTACCTCTCCGCCTACATTAAAACCCCGCCCAAGTATCCTTATGGAAACAATACCCTGTTCATCCTGGCTGGATGATATATCGGTAATGAAGGTATAGGGAATGTACTTATCGGTACGGAAAAAGATATACGAAGGAACGCCGACATTTCCTACTTCGTCAATACTGGATACGGTAAAATACCATATCCCGTCATCCTGGTTGTTAAAAGACACGGAATTTTCGCTGATACGGTGCCTGTCTATCTTAATTGTATCGACAGGGAACCGTACTTCCACCGCTTCGGCAAAGCTTTCTCTATTGCCGGGCCTAAAAATTTCCGGCGGGCCGAGGAATTTAAGGTCCCAGCTATAACCGGCAATATCAGACGCGGGGGGAGGATTCCAGCTTAAAGTAAAGGTATTGGAGAGGAGGAAACCCCGCTGGTCCTCTTCGGGCGGGATAATATTGGCGGAAGGAGGCGGGGTAGTATCGCGGACATACTCAATGGAAGCCGAATTAGACCAATTGCCTCTATTGGAACTATCCATAGCGGCTACCTTGAAATACCAGGTTCCGTCATCATCGGCTATCACTTCATGCTCTATTGACGAGCGGTTACCAGCCGGAATCATAAGCTCTTGCGGGGGCTCTTCATCCTCGTCCAGACTCCACGACCAGGAAAAGCCCCGTATGCCCGAAGAATCCCTGGGTACATTCCAGCGTATCCTGATCTTCTCTCCGCTAGGCTCCCCCTTGGCGCGCCTTCCCGGGGTAAAATTGACGGCCGCAAGCCGGACGGGCGGCGCGCTCGTATCGGGCTGCAAGGTGTATATACGGCTGGAAGCCCCGGCGCCGGTCTGCCAGAAGAGGAAAAGCCCGTCGCCGTCAACAACCGCGCGGCCAAACGAAGCGTCTCCGCTTCCCCCTGACATATCTTTGTTTTCCCAGCCGTTTGACCCGCGCTGGGCCATATATACACGGTTTGTATTATCCCTCCGGTCGTCAAACCAGAGTATCGTCGGTATACCCTCATACTGGAAGGCCAGGGGATTATTGCAGTAAGCATTGACGCTGTTCACCTGTTCGGCCTGTCCTGAAACATTGCCTTCTTCGTCAAGATAAGCGGCATAAATGTCGGGAACATCGTTTCCATAGTGCCGTTCCCAAACTAGGAAAAGCCGGTTGTTCTGAATGGACAGATGGGGGCGCTGGTTGTCAAATTGATTTTCGGTTGCGTCGGTATTGGAAACGGTATTCTTAAAAGTAGTAATACGGTTCGGTTCCGACCAGGTTTTTCCTCCATCGCCGCTCTTGGTAAAGAAAAGCTGATAGTACGGACTTGGCGATGTAAGCACCCTCGATTGAAAGACCACATAATCGGCAGAATCTTTGGCGGCATGGTAAGGTAAAAAATTAAAGCCAAGTCCCGCCGTTTCTATAAATTTTCTGAACGGCGGCCAGGTATATCCATCACTGGAGATAGAATAATGGATAGCAAGGTTTCGCACGTCATCGGGATCGATAGCGCTGACAAAGATTATATAGGAACCGTCGGAGCAGACAGAGAACCGCGGGGCGGAGATGTTCCGCTCGCTTTGAACATGGTTTATGCTCCAGCGCCGCCCTTCGTCCTCCGAGATAAAAACATCGATCTGGTTAGCGTTTGCCGCCGCGGTAATAATAATCCGCCCCCGGTTGTCCAGGGCTATACTCAGTATGGAAGGTTCGGAACCGGAATAGGGGTAGGCGGCATTATTGATCCGCCGGTATACTACCCATTTTTCGGTGTTCTTCTTAACCGCAAGCGAAATTCGGATAGTACCGGATTCCTCGGAACCGGAAGCGTTGTTTCTTTCGGCTTCCTGCCATGCGATCACCGCTAGATCGCCGTTATACTCCGATACAGGAAAGGCGGCGTTTCCCCCTGAGAAATCTTGAGGGTCTTCCCAGAATAATTCTGAAAAAGCGGGAAGCCTCTCCGAAAAAAAGAAGAATAAAATAATAAAATACCCGAACAGGAATAGGGCCTTGTTTTTTTTCATCATAGTATAGATTGAATTCTCCGTTCGAGTTGTAGAATCCGGGTATTCTTTTCGTTCCCCGGCATTCTCTTGATCTGCTGGACTATGGACATAGCCACCAGGTTATTTCCCTGTTGGAATTCCCTGATTGCCTTCTGGTAAAGGCTCTCCGAGACAGAGTCAAGTGTGATAGTCCCCTGGGCGCCGATCAGCCTGTTGAGAGCGTCCTTTAGGTTAGGATAGTCTGGATTAGTCGGATCGAGCTGAAATACCTCGTTAAGCTGGCCCAGCGCGCTCTGGTAACTAGCGCTGTTCTTTCTGTTAATTACATCGCGCACAGAGGCAACAAGCCCCCTGATTCTGGCGGTTTCCGCCGTTTCCCGTTGTACAGGCGCCGCCTGTTGTTGGGTACCCGTTTGCTGTTGGGCCGATGCCTGTTGCTGCCGGCGCTGCTGCGGAGTAACGACGGCAATCGGATTGAATACCCTATACGCGCGATCCAGAACGGTTCTCATACCGGGGTAATCAGGGTATATCTCGGCAAGGTTCTGTAAATCGGTATACGCTTCGGTTGCCCCCGCCCTTTTCGTGTCGATCTCCGCTACGGCTTTTTCAAACCGTTCCTTGAACTGTTGTTCAAAGGTCTCGGGATTCTGTACTTGATCCATCCTGAGCAGCAATACCCCCGCTTCCTTGTTGACCGGGAACATGAGCAGCACTTCTTCGATTTTCTTCCTGGCTTCGTTAAATAGGGTTATACCTTCATTATGCCTTGTTCTTAGAAGCCTGACCCCTTCTGTATACTCCCTCCTGGCTTCGGAGAGAAGCTGGCTCACCTCGGTGTAGAGGGGCGCCGTTGAGGTAATAACCTGGTAGGACTGGAGCATAAGGGCCGCTCTGGTGATGTTCAGCCAGTAGACTATTTCAGGGTCCTCAGTGGAATTGATTTCGAGGTTGCGTTCTTCCGCCCGTTCAAGGAGCGCGATAGCCTGCTCAAAATTCCCGGTCATATATATTTTCTGGGCTTCGGTAATCCATCCGCGAATCTGCCTGATAATAATCTCATTCTGGCGTTCCTGAATCTGCAGACCCAACTCAAAGATACGGGTATCCCGCTCCTGCCGGAGAGCGGCGGATTCCTGCATCGCAAGCGAAGCGTCGTATTGAGCCGATGCGTTATCCAACCGCTCACGGGCAAGGTCTACATCATTATCGCTTAAATCCCGGTAGAGGATACGTTCCGCTTCCCGGTATATCTCGTCCCCCTGCTGCCTGTGCCTGTCCGCTTCGGCAGATCGCGCGCTTGCCACCGCCGCGGACGACGATCCTTCGGCAAAAATACTTTCCAGTTGAGCTTCAAGGGCCTGAGCTTCAACAGACAAGGGCTGTACCCTCTGATCGCTGAGGATATACTGAGATTCTCCGCCGTATTGGGCAAGCAGATTCTTCCCCATTGTTATATCCTGGGAAAGACTTGCAAGCATACGGTTAAGGATATCCAGAGCTTCCCGTGGATAATGCGCTATATAGTCGCTCTGGCCCGCCAGGGGATAGGGCTTACCCTCAATGTTGCTTTTTCCTTCCGCTAATTCCGCCTGCCGCGCAAGTACGCGCTTTTGAAGCTCGCCGTTTGCTATGGTATATTCCCTTACGGCCGAATTTAACTCTTCCGCGGCGGCTAATTCGCGTCTATTTCTTATAAAGCCGTGAATCCTGTTTATATAAGAAATAAATTCCGCATATCCTCTCTGGGTCTGGGGTTTCTCCTGGGTACTGATACCGGCTATTTCAGCATTAAGCCCTTCAATATATGTATCTATATCGGTATAGAACGAAATAAAGGAATTCTGTATATCGATTTCTCTCTCCATAAGGGCGTCCGGCGTCCGCCTGCCCGTCCGCCATTCCTCCAGCGAGTTAAAGTTCTGTGTCATCAGATCGGTATAACGGCGCCCCAGGGTAAAGGCATTTTTAAGATAATCTATCGAGCGGTTTATAGCGGTAAATTTTAAATAATCCGGCATATCGGCCGCAAGTCCGGTGGTTCCAAATACCGAATCTTCAAGCGGCTGGTTCGGCTTTCGGAACTGGTAACGTTTTACCATCAGTTCCAGGGGGATAAGCGAAAGCTCGCGCGCCGCCTCAAGATATCCCAGCGTTACCTCCGTATCACCGCCGGCTATCACGGAGGCCGCCCCCGCGGCATAGACATCCTCCGCGTCCTGGATAATCACCGAAGTTAATGCCGGTATAAGACTATTCCAAAGCCCGTCTACCGCCCCCAGCATACCTTCCTGCGTATATTCCGGCGGCTGGGCCGGGCCCGCAATCTCTCTATCAGGACCAAAAACAAACTGGCTTGCAAAGGACAGGAAGGAAACATTTTCCCACGCATATCCGCTTGTTTGCGGGAGAGATTCCTGTGTTTTAAAGAAGCTCCCGATATTTACCAAATCGTTTTTGATGTTTATAAGCAGGTCCGCGGCCGCCCACAGGTCATCGTAATGTTCCCCCTCAAACCCGCTCCCCGCCGTGCGGTTAAGAGCCTCCTGTTTTATAGCATCTGATACGCGCCGTATTTGAGGGGAAACCTCCGCAAATTCCTTTAGATTGCGGTTTAGTGTTTCAATATCCGCCCCCACCCGCGTTGTAACGCTATCTCCAAATTTAACGGAAAAGAAATTTTCTTGATACATGTCCAGCCCTTCGGTATATTTAACAAAGGCCGCCGCGTAATCTCCCCGCTCAAGGAGATCACGGCCCGCGTCCAGAATTTCAGCCGCGTGTTTATGAAAAAACTGATTAAAGTTGTTCCCCAGCCCGTCCACCGCCCCCAGCATACCTTCCTGCATAAATTCCGGCGGCTGGGCCGGGCCTGCAATCTCCTTATTCGGGCCCAAAACAAGCTGGCTTGCAAAGGACAGGAAGGGAACATTCTCCCACTCATAGTCACTTGTTTGCAGGAGAGATTCCTGTGTTTTAAAGAAGCTCCCGATATTTACCAAATCGTTTTTGACAGCTATAAGCAGACCCAGAGCCTGCCACAGGCCGCCGTAATGTTCGCCCCCTGCCGTGGGGTCAAGAACCTCCTGTTTTACAGCCTCCGATACGTACTGTGTTTGGGGGGAAATTCCCACAAAATTCTTTAAATCGCGGCTTAGTATTTCAAGGTCTTCCCTCACTTGAGTTTTGACACTATCTCCAAATTCGGCGGAAAAGAAATCCTCCTGATACATGTCCAGCCCTTCGGTATATTTAACAAATGCTTCTGTATAATTTCCCTGCTCAAGAAGATTACGGCCCGCGTCCAGAATATCAACCAGACGTTTATGGAAAAACTTGTATTGAGCGATCATCTGGGCATGTTCCAGGAATTGATGGTTTCCAAAATTCGCCGATTTTTCCATTTCCTCAAGTTGGGAACGCAAAGCAAGTATCTTCTCAAAATTCTCCCAATCGTTCTCTACCGTATCAAGCAATTCTTCGGCTAGTCTGTAATACTCCTCCTTCTTTTCCACGATAATATTCATTCTTTTTTGAACCAGTTCTATTTTATCAGGATTCTTTTTTAAATAATTACTTAAAAAATTTATAGCTTCATCGTACTGTTTATTATTGATAAGTTCGTCCGCCGGAGACAGTTCGGCCTCCGCCTTCCCGCCGGCAAAAAGAGAAGGCGCAAGTGCAAAAAGAAACAATGCACAGAGTATAAGCTGACGATTCCATCTTTTCAGACGATTCCCCACATTCATCAATGGTATACCTATTATATTATAATATATCGGTGAAGCAGATAGTTCGCTATAGCTGCGTTTCTTTCATATTATATTATATAGTAGGCAATTATATCATTTTTATAGCGGAGAATCCCAAATATTATAGATTTTTTTTTCCATCCGATATATAATAATAGATGGAATGAAAAAATTCGGTGTTGCTATTTTTTTAGGTATCCTCTTATGCGGTTTAAGTTTTGGTATTGATCTGGATGATAGTGCATACGGTACGATAGCGGACTATTTGCACGATATATATGGGATCGATGACAACGCCGGTTTAACCGCGTTTCCTGTGCTGAATGTTCCAATGGGCGGGCGCGCCGAGGGAATGGCTTCGGCTTTTGCCGCGGTTGCCGATGATATTTCTTTCATCGAATACAATCCCGCGGGTTCGGCTGTGCTTCCCCGATCGGAATTGGCTTTTTTCCATAATAACTGGATAGCGGATACCAAGGTTGAAGGGATTGTATACGCCCTGCGCCTGGATAAACTGGAAAATATGGGCTTAGGTTTCGGCGGGAAGTGGCTCTATACCCCTTTTACCGAATACAATATATATGGGGAACGTGTTTCCAAGGGCTACTATTCGGAAGCGGTTGCCTTTTTGAACGCGTCGTACAATTTCTTTCCAGATTACCATTTCTATGGTGTTGCCATAGGGATGAGCCTCAAGGGCGCGTTCCGTTTTGTCCCTGATTATACCGATAACGAGGATAATATTATAGCGGGGTCCGGTTTGGCGCAGTCCGCCGCAATGGTCATGGCGGATTTAGGCGCTCTTACCCGCTTCAACTTTCTTAAACCCTATTACTCGCGGGAGAAAAATACATCCGTCGCTATAACACTGCGGAATCTTGGACCGCCGGTAAGAGGAGACGCGCTTCCTTCGGTCGGGTCCCTGGCCCTATCCTACAAGCCTATACGGCCCCTTGTCTTCTCTTTTGAATTTTTCCTCCCCTTTAATATGGAGGATATCTCTCTTTCGGAAAAGCCCTACTTTGCCGCCGCCTTTGCGGTTTCTGTTACCGATTTTCTTTCTATGAGGGCGGGGGTTTTAAACAAGGCGGGCAATTTCCGCCTGACACTGGGAAGCGCCGTTAAGCTGGAAAAATTATCAATTGATGTAAACTACAGCCTGGATCTCCTGACCCAACTGCAACCTCTTAACCGTGTAAGCCTGGGCGTCCGTTTTGATATGGGGGATAACAACCGGCAAGCCAGGGCGGACGAGGTTGACCGTCTCTACCTTGCCGGACTTGACGCCTATGCCGCCGGCAGGCTGGAAGAGGCCCAAAAGTGCTGGGAAGACGCCCTCAAGATAAACCCTCTCTTTGAACCGGTATTACAGGTGATAGGAACCCTTCGGGAAGCTATACGCCTTCAAAGACACATGGACGACATGAGGGAGAGTACCTAGGAGTTTGTTGCGTTTGTGGGGCTTCGTGTCTGCGGACCATAGGTCTGATGTGCATCTTCGCGGTTGAATTTCTTAAAAGTAAAATTGCCGGCCGACTTGATCCGGGCTATGCGCTTCAACCGGCATCTGGTATAATATCTATTGTATGGACGATTCTTTTGCCGATCTGGGCGTTGCTCCGTTTTTTATCGAACGTCTTGCGGAACGGGCTGTCGTTAAGCCTACAACGATACAGAGTATTGTGATGCCCCGCCTTATACAGGGCGGGAATCTTATTTTCAGTTCCGCTACCGGAACCGGAAAAACCTTTGCCTACCTTATCCCCCTGTTACAGCGGCTTCTGGAAACCCCGCACGAAGACGGCGGAAAACCGTCCCCCCTGATGCTGATCTGCGCCCCTACCTACGAACTCTGTTCTCAGATCAAACATGAACTTGACTTCCTCCTCAATCCCGGTGATACGCGGACCGCCGCAGGCGCCGCCTATGGCGCCTGCGGTAACGGGCCCCTGCTTGCGGGGCTGTCCCTTATTACCTCTTCTCTGTTAATCGGTTCGGCAAATATGGGCCGTCAGATCGACGCGCTTAAAAAGGAAAGGCCCCTGGTGATAGTGGGGAATCCGGGGCGGCTTTTGCAGCTTGAGCGTATGGGCAAGCTCGGTCTTAACCGGCTGCGCTATCTGGTTCTTGACGAGGGGGACAGGCTTTTTCAGGACGATCTGCTGCCTGAAACACGGGAGCTTATGGAAAAGCTGCCGGAGGAAAGGTTCAGCACGGCATGTTCCGCTACTATGCCGGCAAAGGCCAGGGAACGCCTTATCCCCTTCATGGGACGGGAGCCTTCTTTTACGGAGGCTGACGGTCTTGACATACTGAGAAAGGCCATAGAGCATTGGGCCTTTTTCAGCGAGGAGCGCCGGAAGATTGCCTCGCTCCGCTCCCTTATTGCCGCGCTTAACCCGAAAAAAACCCTGGTCTTTACCGGCAGGGGAGGGGGGATCGGCAATATCGTTTCCCAGCTTCAGTACCATCATATTGCCGCGGCGGGTATATCAGGCGGTATGGACAGGAAGAACCGGAAAAAATCTCTGGACGATTTCCGTTCGGGGCGGGTAAAGGTTCTTGTTGCCAGCGACCTTGCCTCCCGCGGTCTTGATATAGCCGGTATTGACCTTGCTGCGGCCCTTGATGTGCCGGCGGACCGCGAAGCCTACCTGCACCGGGCGGGGCGTACCGGCAGGGCCGGTAAACGGGGAATCATGGCGAGCATAGGCGATGAAGAAGAGATGCGCCGCCTTGCCCTGCTTGAAAAGAAGCTGGGGATTGTGGTCTATCCCAAGGTCCTCTACAGGGGAAAAGTTATTGCGGCGGATTCCCAATAGGATATTTTGATAAGAGGCGGCAGATGGCCCAGCAAAGTTACGGCGTTACCCCCTGGGGTAAGTGGTTTATTGATGTTCTGGACAGCTACAAAATGGACGCCCGTTTGAGCCGGGGGCGGACCTATGCAAATACCGGCAAGGTGCTCTCACTGGAATTCAAGGAACGCAAGGCCGTTGCCAAGGTTAAGGGCCGTTACCGGCCTTCCTATAAGGTTGAGATTGAATTCCCTCCGCTTGAAGAGAAAGAAAAAGAAGAGGTTCTGCGTTTGCTCGAGGAGGATACCGCGCTGCTTGCCCAGATTGCGGCAGGCGAGCTGCCGGAAGCCTTTCTCCAGAAGCTCAAGCGCGGCGGTATAAACCTTATCCCTAGGCGCTGGAAGGATATGCGCCGATCCTGTAATTGCCCGGATTACGGAGACCCCTGCAAGCATCAGGCGGCTATCTACTACGTCATAGCCCGTGAAATTGACGCCGACCCCCATGTTCTATTCCGTTTAAGGGGAATTGACCTTGCCGCGTTGACCGCGAAATTCGGAGCCGGTATTGAGAGCGTTATAGACCAGCCTTTTTCTGTTGAACCCGCGTCCGGGGGCAGGGAACTGCCCGCGTCGCCGCCTGAATTCCCGGATATTCCCCATTGCGCCGGCCTTATCCTTTCGCTTTTGGCGGAGGCGCCCTTCCAGGGCGGCAAGGATTTTACCGTAGCCCTTGCCGAATTCTACCACCGCGCGGCGCGTACCGGCGTTTGGCAGTATACCGGCGGGGAAGAGGAACGCGAGAGCCTGTTCTCACATTCGCGGTGGACCCTGGAATGCGCGCCCGGTCGCAAAAAGCAAAAGCCGAAACCCGGCGCGGAGCTTATTCTTGTCCGGCACGGCATATCCGGCGAGACTGAACAGTACACGGTATACGAAGCCCTGCGACTTTTCCGTTCTTTTTCCTCGAGGGAAGGAACGGTAAGTTACACATTCCTCTATTATATTTCTAAATTTTTAGGATTGCTCTGCGTATCGGGGGCCGTTATTCCCGCAGTTTTACCGGAAGACGCGCAACTCCGCGTTATCTGGCAGCCCTTCACCGCTCTTCCGGCGGTACGGGACACCCTTGAGTACCTGGCCCTATTTGACGACGGCATTCTTGAATTGGAGGCGGGCGGAAAGCGGAAAAAGGGGGTGTATGCCGGTGGGCGCAGTACGGTGAACCTGCTGGCCTCGGATTTTCTGGACGAATGGGTAAAGAGAAGCTACACCGCCGCCCGCGGCGGTGTAGGGGAGCTTGCGCCGGTCTTTTTCCAGGGAACGAGTATCGACGCGGCTTCCCCCGCCAGGCGGAGCCTTCCCCTTGCCGTGTACAAGTGGCTTTCGGTACTGCATACGGATTTTTCAGGCGGCAGGAGAATACGTCCTTCCGCTGAGACTGCTCCTACGGCTGGCGCCGCGTTTTCAGAAAAAGCCTCCGGACTTTCCTCCGCGGGAAGTACGGCAGGAGCAGCCTATACATACCGGCTCCTCCTGGGGGCGCCTGCGCTGAAAAGGGGCGAAGATGTCCCTGACAGCAAAGGCCCCAGTTTCAGCCTTGCTATGGAAGTGCTCTTTGAAAAGGGGGACGGTACGGAGAAGATACCCCTCAAGGATGCCGCCAAAACAACCGGTTCTCTCGAAGTGCTCAAGGCGCCGACCCTTCTTTCCCATTATCTGCCGGAACTGCGCTCGCTCCTTTCCAGGAAAACCGTAAAGCTCGATGAGGATAGGCTCTCTGATTTTCTGGATAACGCAGCCCCCCTGCTTTCGCGCCTGGGCATAGAGCTTATATTCCCCAAAAAACTGCGCCGCGAGCTTAAACCGCGCCTTGTATTGCAGGCATCCGCAAAAGACGGGGCGGCCGGGGGCGGCGCCCTCGTCTCTTACCTCAACCTCAATTCCCTTCTCGAATGGCAATGGCAGATAGCTATTGGGGATGAGGTTCTAAGCCGTGAAGAATTTGCCGCGCTTATAGCCCAGAAACGGGCCGTGGTGCAGTTCCGGGATACCTTTATCCGTATAGACCCCGCGGAGCTTTCCCGCCTCCTTAAAAAAACCGAAGAGCGCGCTCCGGGCCTGAACGATTTTCTAAAGTTTCATCTTGCAGGCGATTCGGTTCTTGCCTTTGACGCGAAAGAGATAATTGAAGGCCTCTTTACCGAGAGGGAATTCGCCGCGCCCGCTTCCCTTAAAGCCGATCTTCGGCCTTACCAGGAACGCGGCTATAACTGGATATGTTCCCTGCTCTACGCCGGTTTCGGCTGCATACTTGCGGACGATATGGGTCTGGGCAAGACCGTACAGGCCATTGCGGCGGTGCTCCGCCTCAACGATGACGGGCTTTTAGGGGACGGCTGCCTTATCATAGCTCCGGCCGCGCTGCTTTCCAACTGGGAGCGGGAACTGTCGCGGTTTGCTCCTTCGCTCAAGGTTTTCCGCTACCACGGGGCGTACCGGCATCTGGCGGATGAATGTGATGTCATGCTTACTACTTACCAGACCGCCGCACGGGATAATGCCAAGCTGGTACAGCATACCTTCTCGCTGCTGGTCGTTGACGAGGCCCATCTTATGAAAAACGCCGAGGCCAAGAGCGTAAAGGCGGTAAAACAGCTCCGCGCGCGGTTTACCCTTGCGCTTTCGGGTACGCCGGTAGAAAACCGCCTTGAAGACCTCCGCTCGCTCTTCGACTTTGTCCTTCCCGGCTATCTGGGTACGGCCGCTCAGTTTAAGGATGCCTACCGCTACCCTGTCGAAGTAATGCGCAGCAGGGAGGCTGCCGAAAAATTAAAGAAGATAACCGCCCCCTTCCTTCTGCGCCGCCTTAAAACCGATAAGGCTATAATCAGCGATCTCCCCGACAAAATCATCAGCAACGAATACGCCCTTCTGGAAAAAGGACAGGCCGCGCTTTACGAGAGTGTTGTTACGGAGACAATAAAGAAGTCCGCGGAGATTGAAGAAGGCGGGGGAAGATCGGCTCTCATTCTTTCCCTGTTGACCAGCCTCAAGCAGATATGCGATCATCCCCGTGTCTACGATAAGGAAAGCCCCGCGCTTTCCGCGCTTTCAGGTAAGGCCCAGCTTCTCCTTACCCTCCTTGACGAGATACTTGCGGGCGGGGAGAAGACGCTCATCTTTAGCCAGTATGTGGAAACCCTGGACTGCCTTGAAGAGATCATCCGTAAAGAGATGGGCGAAGCGGCCCTCTGCTACCACGGCGGCCTGAACCAGAAAAACAGGGCGGGAATTATCAGCCGTTTCCAAAACGATCCCGCTTCGCGCATACTTCTTGTAAGCCTGCGGGCCGGCGGTCTTGGTCTTAACCTGACCGCGGCAAGCAGGGTTATCCACTATGACCTCTGGTATAACCCCGCGGTGGAAAATCAGGCTTCCGACCGTAGTTTCCGTATAGGCCAGACACGGAATGTCTTTGTCCACCGCTTTATCACCAGGAACAGCTTCGAGGAGAAGATCGACGCCATGCTTGCCGCCAAGCGGGAACTTGCGGATATGACCGTATCTTCTGGAGAATCCTGGCTTGCCAGGATGAGCCACAACGAACTCAAGGCGCTGTTTGATAGGTAATGAACGCCGGGTTGCCGGAAGAACGATTGGAAGGACCTTGAGTAATAGACGGTTTCTTTCTTTTCATCCGGGTCTCCAGAACCAGATTGAGCGTCCTGGCCAGAACGGATATGAGGCTTTGCCTGGAACCTCCCATAAGAACCGGAACGATTTCGGCGGAGGGAAAGCAGCATTTAACCAGCGGCAGGAGCACCTCCAGGGAATGTTCCGTCAGGTGGTGGTGCGCCCGGCATGGGGAGTAACTTGGCGGTGAAAGTCCGCTACGCGCTTGGTAGAAGCGGCGGACCAAAGGTCCGAAGCCGAAGGCAAGGGTGTCCGCAGACCTTCGGTCTGACGCGAGGTGGAATCTGAAGGACTGGACGCGAGAGCGTCCAGAGGCAAAGTCCTGAACCGACGAACAGGAACCGCATATAAGGCAGTGCAGGGCGGACGAGCTTGCATCACAAAGCAAAGTCCGATACTACCCGAACCCTGCGGTGTAAATGCGGCGGCTATATGGGACGAAGGTTACTTGCCCTTACCTGGGGAGATCTTGCAAGGCTGGACTGGCTGCAATATCGCCGAAAAAAAAAAGGTCCGGAACCCGTACAGCGATGTGCGGCTGAATTACAAGAAGTCAGCATAGTACCAGGAGGGGGAATGTCTCTGAAAGAGGGGAGTACGAGCTGAATGGGAAGGGCAGAACAAGGCGAACGGTAGTTCGCACGGAGTCTCAAGAAATGAGAAGAAGGCGGAGCAATGTGTAGAGAGCAGAAAACGGTAAAACCCCAAACAAGGGAAACCGGCTGCCCGGCGGAGGATAGGGTGGAACCCGAAGGGACGCGGGGAGCGCGGAGCATTGCGGCACCGGAAACCACGGGCGGGGACAGTGGAGTATTTTGAATCACTTGGATTTCCCGATGTACTGAAAAGATTTGAGGTACTCCACGAAAGAATAGAGCGGCTCCTGAAACTACGGAATCCTATTCCCACCCATTGAACCGCCGTGTACCGAACGGTACGCACGGTGGTGTGAGAGGACGGCTACTCAGTTAATGCGTAGCCTCCTACTCGATTTCGAAAAGGGTGCCGCAGGACTCAAATTCCCTGATGAGCTTTTTATCTACCCGTATGCCGCTCTAAACTTGACCCACAATTCGACGATTGATACCTGTTTTTTAGGAAGAATTTAACCACCACAGCGGTTTTACTTTTGAGTCCCCTCCGAAAACCGGGGATTCAAACGGCTGGCAGTGAAGCGCCGAGCAGAAAACGGAGTATCAGCAAAAGAGTGTCCGCTAGCAGCCTGTTGCACTTGTGGATTTTTTGCATGTTTATGCAAAAAATCCCGATCAATGGGCTTGCTTTCGGAGTTTGTAAGGTATAAATATTCATATTTATGAATATTTATACCATTTTATGCGTGAAGCGCAACAAACTCCTAGTAAAACAGCCGTATCCTCTCGTGCACTATCCCATACCGCCCATATCGCGCGATGTTGCTGCCCGGCAGCTTACTGTCCATCCGTATCCGCTTCCCGCTCACCCCAAACTCTATGCTTTGCTCCTTCGTCAGTTCCTTGAACATCCTGTCCAGCAGGTTCTCCCCCTTTGTCTTCTCATACTCCGCTATCCGCTGCGGGTCAGCATATTGAAGCGCGCGCGCTCGAACAGGCTCTCATCACTGATCCCCTGCCCCTCTTTGAGTATCATCATCCCCACTAACACCCGTATCGGCGCGGCAGGCGCTCCGTTTTCCGCGCTGAACGGCGGCTTGAACAGTCCCTCGTTTATTTTGTTCGTAACTTGCAGGCGGAACTGGTTGTGCCACCCGCACTCGTCTTCATACAGCTTCCGCGTCCGCCCTTCCATCACCCAGGATGCCGGCTTGAACATATCTTCTTGCACTATGCTTTTCTGAAACATATTTCCCCGCTGTTTTTATTATATCACACTTTGCGGACTTTTCAGAGGGGCCTCAAAAGTAAAAACGCTGCAAACGCTTACTTGCAATATAAATTTTAAAACCACCCTGTTTTTAACGGCTCAAATTTTTTTTAAAAAAAATTTGACAAGAGTGTAAAACGAGGTATATCATTTTTCTTATGGCAACCGGTTGCCTAATTACAAGCGCTTTTAGGCAACCGGTTACTTGAGAAGAATGGAGGAAATAATGAAATTCAAAGAAGTCGCGATTGTTCAGAGCAGCGAAAAGGGGAATCTGTTTGAAACCCTTAAACCCAGTGTTTTTGAGCGGGACCCCGCGGCGGAAAACCTCGTTATAAACCTGTATCCCGATATAAGCTACCAGGAGATTTTCGGGTTTGGCGGCGCCTTTACGGAGACCAGCGCCTATCAATTTTCCCGCATGAGCGCGGAAACCCAGGGCAAAATAATTAAAGCCTATTTCGATCCGGTCGAGGGGCTTGGTTACAATCTCTGCCGCACCCATATTCATTCCTGTGACTTTTCCTGTAGCCGTTACACCTATGTGGAGGATGAGGACAAGGAATTAAAGACCTTCTCCATCGCCAGGGATCAAAAATACATACTCCCCTTTATCAAGGCCGCAAAAAAAATCGCGGGGGATGCCTTGTGGCTTTTTGCCTCACCCTGGAGCCCCCCTGGTTGGATGAAAAGTAACGGTGATATGTGCCACGGCGGCAGGCTGTTGGATGAATACTACGAAACCTGGGCCGAATATTTTGTCCGCTATTTCCAGGAATATAAAAAAGAGGGAATCCCCTTCTTCGGCCTTACGGTGCAGAACGAGGCTATTGCCTGGCAGACCTGGGAAAGCTGTGTTTATACCGCCAAAGAAGAGGCGGTTTTTGTACACAACTACCTTAAACCTGCCCTAAACGCGGCGGGTCTTGGGGACATAAAGGTGATGATCTGGGATCACAACAAAGAGAGGGTCTACGAGCGCGCCAGGGATAGTTTCGCCGTACCCGGCGCCAAGGACGATATTTGGGGTGTGGCCTTCCACTGGTATTCCGGCGCCCACTTTGACGCCCTTTCCATGGCCCATGACGCCTTCCCCGATAAGCCCTTGCTCCTTACCGAATTCTCCGTAGGCGCCGCCCACGGGGAGACCTCCATAGGGCCCCATACCAGTTGGAAGGGGATGGAGGCCTACGCCAACGAGCTTATCGGGGATTTTAACAACTACATGGCGGCGGAAACCATCTGGAACCTCCTGGTGGATGAAACCGGAGGGCCCTACCACGACCGGACCGGGGGCAGCAGGGCGCAAATCGTGGTGAACCCCGACAAGGACGAAATTTACATTGAGCCAACCTACTATGCCATCGGTCATTTCAGCCGCTTTGTAAAGCGGGGTGCAAAGCGTATTGGAACCAGTAGTTTTACCCAGAATGTCGGGGTAACCGCCTTTAAGAATCCCGACGGCGGCGTAGTGGCGGTCGCCCTGAATCGGGGAGAGGAAGCCCTAAAACTACGGCTGCGAATGGAGGAGATAACCGCCCCTGTGGAACTGCCGGAACACTCCCTCACTACTTTTGTAATTCCGGCTTAGGAAAAACACCCGGTCCGGCCGGGTAAAATTGCTGGAGGCTGTCCGGCTAATTATTGTACGGGTATATCCAGGAGTTTGTTGTGCAATGCGCGGCGGACTTCTGGGTCGGTAACTGGAGGTATGGAATGGATAAACGCGGTGTTTTATTAAAAGAATTTTCCAGAAATAGATCTCTGTGTGTTATGGCTTTGCCGTCAATGCTCCTTGTTTTTGTCATGTCCTACATCCCTATGGCCGGTTTGATATTGGCCTTTAAAAATTACCGTTACGACTTGGGTATCTTTGGCAGCGCCTGGAGCGGTTTTGAAAATTTCCGCTTCCTCTTCTCCTCTGGTACCGGCTTTCTTATCACCCGGAATACAGTACTCTACAACCTGATTAACCTCATCACTTCCCAAGGCTTGGCGATCATCATTGCGGTGTGTATCTCCGAAATGCCCGGGGTGAAGTACAAAAAATTCTGCCAGTCGGTAATTTTCCTGCCTTATTTTATTTCCTGGGTTATCGTGGGTAGTTTTGTGTTTAATATTTTCAACTACGAAACAGGGGTTATGAATAACATCCTTAAAGTATTTGGTCAGGAACCGGTAAACGTCTACAGCAAGCCCCAGGTATGGCCCGTCATCATCTGCGCCTTTAACGCCTGGAAGTGGTGCGGCTACAACTCGGTTATTTACATAGCCGCTATTACCGCCATTGACCCGGAATGTTTTGAGGCTGCGGATATTGACGGCGCCAATATCTTCCAGAAGATATGGTATATAACCTTCCCCTCCATCAGACCCACCGTCATCATTATGCTGCTTTTGCAGGTGGGACGTATCCTGCGGGGCGACTTTGAAATGTTCTACCAGATTGTCGGGAACAACGGCCAGCTTTTTAATGCCACCGATGTGATCGATGTGTATGTGTTCCGTTCACTTTTAACCAGCGCCAACATAGGGATGACGGCGGCGGCAACGATGTATCAATCGGTACTCTGTTTCCTCATCATTATTACGGTTAATCATATCGTCAAAAAGATTGAATATGATTACGCGCTCTTCTAAAAGGAGGTTGTGATGATTACCCAAACCAACAGGATACGAACTTCCAAATCTTCTGTTGTTTTTTATCTTATCGCCGTTACCCTGGTTACTATTATGGCCATAATTTGTCTTGTTCCCTTTATCCTGCTTATTTCCGCCTCCCTTTCTTCTGATAACGCCATCCGCTTTAACGGTTACAGCTTCCTGCCCCAGGAATTCACCCTGGAAGCCTACGGGCTTATCTTTAAATTCCCCATGCGGGTGGTGTGGGCCTACGGGGTGTCCATTTTTATCACCGCGGTAGGGACCTTTTTCGGCCTCTTTCTTATTACCATGACCGCCTATGTAATAAGCCGAAAAACCTTTAAATTTAGGAACGGCATTTCCTTTTACTTCTACTTTACTACCCTGTTTAACGGCGGTATGGTATGTACCTACATTTTTTACATCCGTTACCTTCACCTAAAGGACAACTTGCTTGCCCTTATCCTGCCGGGGATGTTTAACGTTTTTTACCTTCTGATCATGCGCAGCTTTGTATCCGCAATCCCCCAGGCTACAATAGAATCTGCCAAGATAGACGGGGCTGGGGAGTTCCGTATCTTTGGACAGATAGTCCTGCCCCTGCTGCCCTCGGGTTTGGCAACCATCGGGCTTTTCCAGGCCCTCCATTATTGGAATGACTGGTATAACGCCATGCTTTACATCAATTCCCATTCCAAATTTCCCCTCCAGTACATGCTCTACGATCTGCTTAACCGCTCTGCCGCGATGGCCCAAATCGCCAGCTTGGGCGGTTACGTCATGGAGGAAATGCCCACCTACTCCCTTAAAATGGCTATGGCGGTGGTTGCCACCGGGCCGATTATCCTGGTGTATCCCTTTGTACAGCGGTTCTTTATCAAGGGTATTACCATCGGATCGGTTAAGGGGTAAAAACATGAAGCTAAAGGCCGGCCGTTGGCCGGTTATAGCGCATTATCCGTCTAAAAAACGGATAACAGGTTTCCGCTTTAAGAAGGCGGAATATAATTTTTCAATTTGACGGCGCCTTTATTCCGTCATCGTTTTAGAGGAGGAAAAGAATGAAGCGTTTATCAAGCATTCTCATCTACGGTTTAGCAGCGGCGTTGCTCTGCGGCCTAACGCTCCCCGTATTTGCAACTGGAACTCAGGACAGACCGGGCGGAGGAGCGGCCCTGAAGGACCTGGATACCAGTAAGCCTGTGGAAGTTATCATGTACTATACCGGCGACCTAAAACCGGGCGCCCAGGAACTGTACGATAACTTTAACCGTTTGGCAAAGGCCAAGCTGAACACCACCCTCAAGATCAATCTGCTGCCCACGGGGGAGTACAGGACGACGTATCCGCTGCTCTTTGCCTCCGGGGAAGTATTCGACCTTGCCTACGCGGCAACCTGGCTGAACTTTGCCCAACTTGCACGACGGGGGTCCTTTATGGCCCTGGAGCAGCTTGCCCCAAAATACGCACCCAAGATTTACAGCCGGCAGAGCCCCACTGCTATCAATCAGGCCACCGTGGAGGGCCGCCTCTACGCGCTTCCCAGCCTTTTTCCCACCTATTCCGCCTATGGCCCGGTTTACCGGACAGACTTGGTAAAGAACTTAAACTGGGACGGCAAGATGGAAGGTTTTGCGGATCTCGAAAGGTACTTGGCTCTCATTAAGGCCAATCATCCCGCCATTGAGCCCTTGCAGATATACTCCGGCGGTTCGGAGATAGACGATCTCTACCTCTACAACAACGGTATCTACCCAATTAAAGGTTCAACGGGAGACTTCTTGTTCATCGATCCCAAGGATCCCAATCCTAAGCTCTTTACCTACTGGGAATGGAGTAAAACCCCGGAATTTCTCCAAATAGTAGACCGCTGGAACAAGGCAGGGTACTTCCCCAAATCCGCACTGGCGGATACAGACGGACAAAAAATGCTTAACGGAAAAGCGGCGGTCTATCTGCACAATGTGGATACCTATGACGGCTATTACCGGCAGCGCCCCAACTGGGAAATCCGGTACGCCAATTTTGCGACCGATCTTTCCAACCTTGCCTTTACCCAAGATGCCTGCGTAGTAGCCTCTACCTCCAAGAATCCCGACCGGGCCCTGGCGCTTTACGACCTTATTCTTTCGGATGAGGAACTCTACCGGGCCTTCTACTACGGTATTGAAGGGGTAACGTACCGCATCCACGATGTAGGCGGTCAAAAACAGGTTGAGTCCATTACTCCGGCGGTTCCCGACCGCTATGAATTTACCCGTATGTGGGCCGCCCGGACCAAGGAATTCTATCTGCCCTCCTACGGGGCGCCTGCGGATCTGAATGCCCTTAAACGGGGATTTGACGCAAAAATTAAAGACGGAGTGGGAGCGCAGAAATACCGGTCCTTCGTGATTGACACCTCTTCTGTGGAAACCGAATATGCCGCCTGTATCAATGTCCACATGCAGTACTGGTGGCCCCTGGAACTGGCCTACACAGACATAAGTACCGGCCTTAAGGAGTACGAGGAAAAGATGAAAGCCGCCGGCATCGACAAGGTGCGGGCCGTTTTGCAAAAACAGCTTGATGACTACATTGCAGGTCTAAAGTAAAAGCAGAGGCGGTTCCAAGCCTAACCGGTTTTCAGCACCGCTTATCCAACGGCGGTGCGCGTTCTTCTTATGAGGGATCCGGTTCCCCGCCTTTTAACTAAAAGGCATGTTATGTTACCAGAAGTTTCCCCAAGACTTCAGTTTTTAGGGAAACTTCTATTTATACCTTGCAAAGTCCCATCGAACCATCGAACCTCCGGTTCGCGGAGCCTGCGGGACTTTGGGGGGATCGACAAACAGCCCTCCTTCCGGTAAAATTCCCCTATGAGTACACAACTGGTAAACATAGACCGCCCCCTGTTCTTCCCGCCGGATTTACGGGAACGGCTGCCGCCGGAAACTTCGTTTCCCCAATCATCATCCCCCGTCTGCGACTGAATAAGCTGCTTTATACTTTTTGGAGGTATTAAGAAAAAACCATGAGATATATTTCACTCACCCCCCAAGGGCCGGTTGTTTCAAGAATCTGTATTGGCTCGGTTTTTTATGGAACAACTGTTCCTCAAAAGACTGTTTTTGAGCAGCTTGATTATTTTTATCATCATGGCGGTAATTTTATTGATACCGCTCATGTCTATGCCGATTGGCTTCCAAATGGTCAGGGCGCCAGCGAGATCGCCATAGGCGCATGGCTTAAAGAAAGAAAAATTCGGGATAAAATAATTATTTCCACCAAGGGCGCCCACCCCAATCTCAAGACTATGGATATCCCCCGGATGGGTAGAGCCGAAGTACGGCAGGATCTGGAAGAAAGCCTGGGTAGACTTGGAACCGATTGGGTGGACCTCTACTTTCTCCACCGGGATGACGCCTCAAGGCCGGTAGAAGAGATCCTTTTTATGCTGGAAGAATTTAAGAAAGAAGGGAAGATAATACACTACGGCTGCTCCAACTGGAAGCGGGAAAGGCTGGAAGAGGCCGATAGCATTGCCGCCCGTAAAGGCTGGGATGGTTTTATCTGCAATCAGCTTATGTGGGGTATAGGCGATATCAATTGGCAGGGGCTAACGGATAAATCGCTCGTTGCTATGGATGCGGAGATATATGAATATCATACCAGGAGCCAAAAAGCTGTCATGGCCTATAGTTCCTCCTGCAAAGGGTACTTTTCAAAAAAAATCAAGAATTTACCTGTTACCCAGGCAATGGAGGCTGTCTACGGCGCGCCTTCAAACGATGCTTTGCTCAGACGCCTGCCGGATATAGAACGTGAAACAGGCGTAAAGACTGCGGTAATTGTTTCGGCCTATATTATGGCTCAGGAATTTCCCTCTATACCAATTGCCTCTTTCAGTTCCCTTAGTCAAATGGATGAAGGCATGGCAGCCTGTGATTTTGACTTTCCCCCCGAACTGTTGAAGGAAATACGGCAATCGCGCGCTTATGTAGTTTACTGATAGCGCTTGAACGCAACCAGCAGCCTGTTACCAGTGTAATACCAGGCCATTTTTCCGTCAATGTGTACCGGTATACCTTCAGCAAATACTCCTTTAACTTCTGCGGTTCCCTGGCAGCCACAAAGGTTACCGTCAAATCGGTCATATCCCCCTTTTCAGGGGGTATACAATACAGATGAGCATACGCCATTACCTGGTGAAAATCCGCATACGCTATCAGTTCCATACGGATTGCATCGCAAAAGGCCGTATGCCAAGTGATACGTTCATTTTCAAGTGTTACCGCAGGCTCATCGTCCCTACTCATTATTTGTTACCCTTCCGCCGAATACTGTAGGCTATTCAGGCTGATTGTACAAGCGCCGTTTTGCAGGCTGCCCGTGTTCTGTAACGTCAAAAACTTACAAGAATATAAAAACCGAAACGACGCAGAAGGACGCCCCAAAAAGCGTGCGGAAGCATATTTCTGGAACCAAAGCATGAATCGACGGCTATTTCTGTATAATATAAGGAGATAGTAAAGTAATACATCTTCCCTTATGCGCCTTGGACAATTTGAGGTAATTATCAATGGTGCATAATTCAATAAATATTGAGGATTTAAAAATTCCTCTTTTTAAAAAAGGGTTGCATTACGGTGTAAAGTATGATTAAATAATATTAAAAGCAATATATAAAAGGGTGTATTATGGTAACTGTAGTAGATAAACCGACAAAATACGGCGTGGAATATAGCAAACATTATTGTCTATAGCGGAGTGTTTTCCAGTCCGGCGGTTTCCAATAGAGGTTTGTGGTTTGATAACGGTTATATTAAGAAACAATAATAAAAAAACACTCGCCCACAGAATGGTCGTGGGGACGTAAACGGAATGAACAACAGGGAGCTTTTCCGGAGGGCTTGGAACACTCCCAAAGAATCAAAGACTACTTCTGGAATGTCAAAAGCGGTTCTTTTTCAGTCAAAAAATACTCTCTAAGAGAACCTCGATAGACGATCGGAACATATAAAAAGAGGCTTGCTGTATAAAAAAGTATACAAGCGAACTTAAAATGGAGATATGAGGAGTTTAGAAGGAGAAGGGAGCGTTGCTCTACATCCCTCGACCCTTACTCGTGCGTTACATTTGCCATGCGGGGCACAAAGGAGAATTGTAAATATGGCTACTTTCGGTTACAGGGTCTTTATAAGCTGGAAAGGCGATGAAGACCGGGGGAAAGAAATGGAAAGGATTGTCGGCGCCGCCTTTAAGGGTTTGGATGCGGATGATGATTTCCTCGATGAGGGTATTGATCGGGAGCAGGTTAAAACCCTGCGGAAAGAAATTTCAGAGCGGATGTACCGGAAAATTCCCATTACCAAAGAATTTGACGAATGCCGCTTATTCGGTGATTATGAAGAAAAGCGCACGGCGTATTTCCAATGGGAAGAAAACCAGAACTTCGCGGAGGACTGTTTCGCGCCGCTGTTCGGGCGGTTTCCCGGCGTTGATTTTTGGTTCCAGTTTCAGCGGGACTATGTTTCGTCAGACGACTCCTATGACTGCAAGTGCATTATCTATGAAAACGGTTCGGTTGCCGAAGAGCGTCATGAAGAATATGACTCCTATGATGAATACCTGGAACGCTGTGAACAGGAAACGCGGGAACGGCTGGAATGGCTGGGCTTGCCGCCGGAAGAGGAACAGCCCGCCATCACCAATACCGATTTCAAAATCATCAATGGTACAATTTTGGAGGAGTACACCGGCAAAGACGGCGCAGTTGTTGTACCCGATGGCGTGCAGGTAATTCAGGAGGGCGCCTTTAGAGGCAAAAAGATTACGTCGTTGTATCTCTCCTCGTCTGTGCGGAGTATCGGGGGTGATCATATAAGCAGCGCTTTTTGGGGTGGACAGTTTTATCTTAAAACCATCGAAGTAAGCGAGCAGAACAATGATTATTCCGGCATTGAGGGTATTCTGTATGATAAGGCAGTGAAGACCCTGTTATGCTGTCCCGCAGGATCGGAATTAACCGAAGCGCATATCCCCAATACCGTTAAGAAAATCGCGGATTATGCCTTTGATACCTGCGAAAAGCTTATATCGGTGCATATTCCGGATTCTGTGCGGTCTATCGGAAAGGCGGCTTTTTGCGCCTGTACAGGACTTAGGTCTATATTCATTTCGGATACCCCGCGGAAAATCGGGAAAGAAGCGTTTGAGGGATGTGCGTCTCTTGATGAGGAAACCTGCCGGAAACTGCGCAAGTGGGGTTACGAAGGAATGATTACCCAAGCGGATGCTCTGGATTTTGTACGGAAGAACCCGGAACAATTTAATGACATCCCTATTGCATTGCGTACCAGGGATGTCTGCCTTCTTGGGGTTAAAGAGCGCGGTGGGGTTTGCAAATTAATTCCCAAAGCCCTCCAGTCAGAAGATTTTTTCATTGAAGCGGTAACGGTCAACATCAACGGGAAAGCCTTGAAATATGTGCCTGATGAATACCGCACCCTAAAGGTATGCGCTGCCGCAGTGAAGAAATTCCCCGATGCGCTGGAATTCGTTCCCGAAGCCCTGAAAGGGCAGGTCAAAAAAGCGGCAAAGATAAAGTAGCTGACCCAAGGAGGCTAGGAGTTTGTGGGGCTTTACCCGAAAATCGTATAAATTTACAAACTGCTAGCCGTACCAGTTCCCCTGCCTACCGCACCGGTTGTGGTATAGATAACAGATAAAGTAATTTTCTACAAATACATGGCTTCCCCCAGGGACGCCGCCTCACCGGCAACACTAAAGCGGTCGGTTTCGACAAGATATACGGCAAACCCCCGGCGTATCATAAATGGTCATCAACAAGGACTATTGTTTTCATATTCCTTGAATTAGGGCCTATCCCCGTTCCAAGGCCCTACGCTCCCCGCTTAATCCTCTTCAAGCCAATTTTATCGAACATTTCCGTGGTTACAAAGTAAACTGCAAGGTCCCAACGGCGCCAAGCCCTTCTTTCAGTATCTGCCTTAACCCATATAAAATCCATGCCGCGACACAGATATACACCTCTTTACCCAAGACAATAACTCTTTCTATAGGACCTTGTGGGGCTTTGCCCATAAATTGTATAGATTAACACACCCCACGGAAACAAAATTTCCACAAAAATCCAATAAGAAAAACCTACAGACCCCTCAGCGACAGCTTAACTAGCCTTTTTTTTGCCGTGTTTAATTGCCGCTTTGCAAGTTTTACAAATTTTAATTTTCTTATCTCCTGCATCCTGTTCATAAAGGATCTTTACATTAGTTCTCTTACAAACAGGACATTCGCCCCTTCCATGCGACGGCAATTCCTTAATACCCTTACCCCTATGCGATTTAGACATTTCTTAAACTCCCTTCTTAATTAAACCGTACTCACACCCCGGAACCTCAACAATAGGAATTTTTTACATTAAGGTGTAGTAAAAGCACACTTTATACAAAAAATTCCTATTAACAGGCATACTGTACTCTTCGAGCATTCAGAATTTGTAAAGTATAAAAATTCACAAAAATGAATATTTATACTATATCTATGCGCAAAGCACAACAAACTCCCAAGCATTAAATAGTTGGAGCTAAAACCCCAAACAATCCAACCTTATTTTGCTTCCTTCTTTTTAGACTTCTTGTCTTCCTTTTGTCCGGTATCCAGTTTATAATCAACCAGTTCCAGGATAACAACTTCCGCCGCATCTCCGTAACGTTCGCCTAATTTTAAAATACGGGTATAACCGCCATTCCTATCCTTCATACGCGGACCAATTGCCGTAAACAGTTTCGCTACGATACCCTCATCGAAAAGCCGACTGGAAACGATACGCCGGTTATGCACACTATCAACCTTTGCCCTTGTTATCAGTTTCTCCGCACTCCGTCGTATCTCAAGAGCTTTTGCCTTCGTTGTTTTAATCCGTTCATGCCTAAACAAAGAAGTTACCATATTACGGTGAAGAGCTTTACGGTGGGCGCTTGTCCGTTCAAGGGGGTTAAAGCCTCTTCTATGTTTCATCTTCCACTTCCTTCTGGGGACCAATCTTCAGCACGTTCTTTAGTGTATTGACATCGATAATCCCCAGGTTCAGATTCAACTCCTTGAGTTTTTCTTTGATTTCCTGGAGGGACTTTTTCCCAAAATTACGGGTTTTTGCGATATCATCTTCCGTTTTCCGTATCAATTCCCCAATAGTTTTAATATTCGCGTTCTTGAGACAATTTGAAGAACGAACAGATAATTCCAATTCTTCCACAGGAGCATCCAAAATCTTACGTATCTCAATATCATCTTCAAACGTATCCTCATCCTGAGGAAAATGGTTCTCATCAAAGTTAATAAAAACCGAAAAATGGTCCTTTGCAATTTTAGCGGCTTCCGCCAGCGCATCCTCCGGTTTAATAGTTCCATCGGTCCAAATTTCAAGGATCAGCTTATCAAAATCACTGCGCTGTCCTACACGGGTGGGATCAACAGCAACTTTAACCTTTTTTATTGGGGAGAAAATGGCATCCAACGGAATAGTACCGATTATTTCTACACGCTGTTCATTTATTTCCGAAGGAACATAACCACGGCCTATTTCAACCTGAATCTCAACTTCCAGTTTTGCATTATCCATCAGCGTCATTACATGCTGACCGGTACTTAAAACCGTTACCTGACCTTCCTTCGCAAAATCATCACTCTTTATTTCACTTTTTCCTGTCCACTCATAAAACAGCGTCTCAGATTCCGCATCATCAGGCAATTTAAGCCTAATTCTCTTCAAATTATTGATCACTTCCAGCGTATCTTCTACAATATTAGGAATAGTCTCAAATTCACTGGAAATATCATGGGCGATACCTTCAGCATCATACGAAGTTATCTTAACTGCGGTGATCGCATATCCCTCAATTGAAGAAAGCAAAACTCTCCGCAATGTATTCCCCACCGTTGTACCGAACCCCGGCTCAAATGGGGATGCGGTAAATTTACCGTAATCATTCTTAAGATCACTCGGTTCAAAGAGGATATTTTTCGGGCGCTTGAATCCTTTAAGGAGGTTCTTTCGGGCCATAAGGACTCCTATTTAGAATATAATTCGACGATCATCTGTTCTTTAATGTCTGCCAGATCAGTAATATCGCTGCGTCTCGGAAGGGCAAGTATCTTGCCTTTTAATGTGTCAGGATCAAGCTGAAGCCAAGACATTACCCCAGATTTTCCGAATTCTTTCAGAGACTCCTTTACGACTATCATATTCTTACTGGATTCTCCAACTTCAATTGTATCTTCAGGTTTCACCAGATATGAAGGAATATTCACCCGTTTCCCATTGACTCTAATATGCCCATGAAGCACTAATTGACGCGCCTGACTTCGACTTGCCGCAAAACGCAACCGGTATACTATATTATCAAGCCTGCGTTCAAGAAGAACTATCAGGTTCTCACCGGTAATACCGGTCATCTTGAGCGCCCTTTCAAAGAAAAGACTGAATTGTTTTTCCAGCATCCCATAGATTCTTTTGAGCTTTTGCTTCTCACGCAACTGCATACCGTAATCCGAACGCTTCCCCGCCCGGCTTTTCGGGTCCTTACCAGGCGCCGAACGTTTCTTGTTTATGGGACACTTATCACTTTTGCAGCGTCCACCTTTAAGCATTAATTTCCTCTGCTCTGTACGGCACAAGCGACAAACTGGTCCTATATACCTTGCCATATTTCTTTTATTCTCCCTTAAATACGCCTTGTTTTCCGCGGTCTGCAACCATTATGCGGAATCGGGGTAACATCATTTATCGATCTAACCTTAATGCCAAGCGCCCCAAGCTGCCGTATCGCGGATTCCCGCCCCATACCAGGGCCTTTAACATACACATGCACTTCCCGCAGACCAACCTGCATAGCTTTCTGAGCCGCGATCTCTGTAACAGTCTGGGCCGCAAATGGCGTCGATTTTTTAGCGCCCCGAAAGTTGCTGCCGCCGGAACTCGCCCATGATATCGCATTCCCCATCAAATCTGTAATGGTAACTATCGTGTTGTTGAACGTTGCTTGAATATATACGTTCCCTTCATATACCGATTTTTTTTCTTTCCGCTTCTTTGTATTAGCAGCCACCCTAACCTCCGTAGTTTAAATACGAATTAATATTTTGAGGGGGAGCAGCTTATTGAAAACAAAGGCTTTCTCCCGCTATACCAGCCGTTTTTTGCGGTCTGCTCCCCCTCGCTCCATAGCTCAACCCTGCAATAGCAGGGTTGAGGCTATTCCGCTACCCCCACTCCTTTTCTGAACCTTCGTTATCAGGATGCCTCTAAAAATCCATTGAACTTTAAAGGCGCATCAGAGAAAACAAAAACTCGGTTTTCAACGCCAAAATCCTTATGCGCAAATACAACGAGCTTTAGTCCGCTTTCTCCGCAATATATAAGAACCTCCCAAACTTAATTTTTTCAGAGGTTCCTACTATCTCCTGGTTACAATTCAATCGAGGACTACTTCCGGCATCTACCTCGATATATACGGAATTCTTAACCTCTAAAACATTAAAACCCGGAGTAAATAATTTTCTCCTTGTTACCATCTTATCGCTTACTTTTTCTTTCCGGCTACCGTCTTTTTCTTACCTTTCCGGGTACGGGCATTAGTCCTGGTCCTCTGACCGCGCAAAGGCAAGCCTTTCCGGTGTCTCAGGCCGCGGTAACAGCCTATATCCATAAGCCGCTTTATATTCAAGGCAATTTCTGTTCTCAGGCGTCCTTCAACTTTATAATCACCCTCAATAATCTGCCTTAATTCATTCAGTTCCTCCTGGGACAGATCATTCATAAGACGCATCGGATCAATTTTTGCCTTCACACATATCTGTGCCGCACAGGATCTGCCGATACCATAAATATAGGTTAAGGCAATATTAACATGCTTATTTGGGAGGTCTACCCCCACAAGACGAGCCATATAATCTCCTACCCTTGCTTCTGTTTATGCTTGGGATTTTGGCATATAATCCGGATTATGCCATTCCGTTTAATTACCTTGCATTTATCGCAAATTGGCTTAACACTGGTTCGGACTTTCATCCATCTCTCCCTATAAAAATATATGAACAACGCTTCCTATACATGAAGCGAAGCTAGCAGCCGCGGACACTTCGTGTCCGATTGCACTTGTGGATTTTTTGCATATTCATGCAAAAAATCCCGATCAATGGGCATGCTTTCGGAGTTTGTAAGGTATAAATATTCATGTTTA
>JAISQR010000454.1 GCA_031274035.1 Treponema sp.
TAATTCCCTTATTCATGGCATTATAAATACCCGTATCAGGTTCAGATACCCAGTAATGTATTTTATCGGCGTATTGCTTAATTATTTCTACGCTTCCATCATCTGACGCCCCGTCAATAACGATATACTCAAAGTCTTCAAAGGTCTGCCCTGCCACGCTTTTTATGGTTCTTTCAAGGCCTTGGGCGTTATTTTTGTTTATGGTAATGATTGATAGTTTCATTGTTGTTTGTTACAGTTCTTTTATCCGGCAGAACGCTTCTTTTCCCACAAAAACAATGGCAAGCAGTGCAATCCGGTTGCCATTTTTCGCATAGCGTTCGTAATAGCGACGTTCCAGCATCTGGGTCATTGCGTCTTCAAGCAAATGTTCTACACTGCCGTCCTTTGTATATTTTAACTCCGTTATTATAACCCGATCTTTCCACGTCCATACTGCGTCCATGCGTCCTTTGTCTGTTGACAGTAGTCTGTGGATTTTCCTGGTCTTGTCTAGTAAAGGTAAGATCCCTCGCGAAGTTTTTCAAAATTTTGTATGCCAATGGGCAGAGGCTTCATGGAGGTATTTCCCCGGCGGTTTCCCTGAAAGCCATATATGTCTTTTCAATACCGTTTTTCAAATCAGTTTTTGCCTGCCAGCCCATGTTTTTTAACCGGGAAATATCCAGCAATTTTTGCGGGGTTCCGTTGAGTTTGGCGGTGTCCCATTCGATTACGCATGTTCTTCCGGGAACATCGGCATATACCAGTTTTTTGATGATCCCGGCAAGCTTCCGGATAGTTAAATCCATTCCGCTTCCGATGTTAATAAATTCCCCTATATCGGCGGCATTTTTATTCTGCATAAGAAAAACAACGGCATCGGCAAGATCTTCGCTGTAAAGAAATTCCCTGCGAACCGATCCGTCCCCCCAAAGGCTTACTTTGTCAGTCCCGGATGTTTTTGCTTCATGGAATTTTCGTATCATTGCCGGCAGCACATGGCTGTTTTCAAGATCATAGTTATCCCCGGGTCCGTAGAGGTTTGAGGGCATGGCGGAGATAAAATTAGTCCCGTATTGCTTGTTATAATAACTGCAGAGCTTAATAACCGCAATCTTTGCAATTGCATAGGCTTCATTGGTTGGTTCAAGGGATCCTGAAAGGAGGTATTCTTCTTTCAAGGGCTGCTTCGCTGTTTTTGGATAAATACAGGACGAACCAAGATTAAGCAGTTTTTTAACATTATTTTCATGTGCCGCATGAACCACATTGAAGCCGATCATCATGTTTTGGTAAATGAACTGGGCAGGGTAGGCCGAATTGGCGCCGATACCGCCGACCCTAGCCGCGGCAAGAAAAACATAATCAGGTTTTTCAAGCGAAAAAAAAGACTTAACCGCCGGCTGGTCGGTTAAGTCTAATTCCGCATGGGTACGGGTTATGATATTTTCATAACCCGCCACATGCAGGCTGCGCACAATGGCGCTTCCCACAAGGCCGCGGTGGCCGGCTATATAAATTTTGGCGTTTTTTTCCATAAAAAATGCGTGTCATTCATAGAAATTCTTAACTTGAAAACCGCCGTTCTTTAAATGGAGTTCCTCTTCCGCCAGTTCTATATCATGGGAAACCATCATTTTTACCAGTTCCGGCAGCTGTACCCTGGGCTTCCAGCCAAGACGGGTGACGGCTTTTGACGGGTCGCCAAGCAGCATATCAACTTCAGTGGGACGGAAATACCGAGGATCTATTTCTACAAGAATATTTTCATTTATGCTGTTGATCCCCTTTTCCCCAATACCGGTCCCTTCCCAACGGATAGGAATACCCGCTTCCTTAAAAGCCATGGTGATAAAATCCCGGACGCTGGTGGTTACTCCGGTTGCCATAATGTAATCATCAGGCTCGTTTTGTTGCATCATGAGCCACATAAGTTCCACATAATCCCCTGCAAAACCCCAGTCCCGCTTCGAGTCGATATTACCCATGTAGAGTTTGTCCTGCAGGCCAAGCCTGATACGGGCCGCGGCACGGGTAATTTTGCGGGTAACGAAGGTCTCGCCCCGCAGAGGGCTTTCATGGTTAAAGAGAATACCGTTACAGGCATACATCTCATAGGATTCCCGGTAGTTAACCACAATCCAGTAGGCGTAGAGCTTTGCCGCCGCATAGGGGCTGCGGGGATAGAAAGGGGTGGTTTCTTTTTGGGGAATCTCCTGAACCTTGCCAAATAACTCGCTGGTAGAAGCTTGATAGAAACGAACTTTTTTTTCCATACCAAGTATACGTAGAGCTTCAAGAAATCGTAATGTACCTATACCATCGGCATCGGCGGTGTATTCGGGAACTTCAAAGGAAACCTGTACATGGCTTTGGGCACCCAGATTGTAAATCTCATCAGGCTGTACTTCCTGGATAATGCGTACCAGATTTGAAGTGTCGGTAAGATCCCCATAGTGAAGAAAAAAACGTTTGTTTTTTTCGTGGGGATCCTGATACAGATGATCAATCCTGCCGGTATTAAAGCTTGAAGCACGGCGCTT
>JAISQR010000407.1 GCA_031274035.1 Treponema sp.
GCCAGGAGCAGGGGAGGCTGAACGCTCCAGTAGGGATCGTAAACACTGGCGTTCTTAAAAACCAGGTTGAAAACGTACACTATCACCGTGGCGACCGAATCGGCGATAAACATATTGACCAGCGGCGGAAACCGTTCCTTTAGAAGATACAAAGCCGCGCCTCCGGCTCCAAAGGAGAGGACATACACGGCGGCAATAAGCAACAGGGAAACGGATTTGTTTTTTAGCACAGAAAACTCCGGGTGTCGTACAATATGCTGTACGGTTAGGATGACAGAAAAGCTCCTGTTTGTCAATGGGCGCGATTTTCGCTCCAGCGGTTTTACTTTTAAGAAATTCAACCACTAAGGACACATCAGACCTATGGTCTGCGGACACGAAGGTTTTGGTGAGAAAACACTCTCTACGGCCTAAAACATTAATTTAAGCCGCAACTTTTATTGGGCCTTACGCCGTGCTGCCTTAATTGGAAAGACGTGCTTTCGCACGCTTTATTGAGCGTCCTTTGCGCCCCTTGGCAGTTGTTTTCTTTTTGTGCATTTCGTGTTTTTCGCGGCTAAAAGTAACATTGCTGTTTTCGCTCCAATAGGTTCATTGAGGGGCGGCCCCTTCCGGGCTAAAAGCCCCTCCGTTCCGCAGCCGAAACCTGTAAAGGGCATAGAGAAATTTGAGCATGCCGTAACGGATAAACAGGTTGAAAAAATTGCTGTATGGGGATACCATAAATTATGGATTTTAAAAAGCTGCTTGTTCCCGGTGCAGAGGTCTACTTTATCGGCATCAAGGGTACGGGCATGTGCGCGCTTGCCGAATTGATGCGGGGATTGGGGCTTAGAGTTTCGGGGTCCGACCGCCCGGAAGTCTTCTATACCGATGCCGTCCTTAAAGAGCTGGGCATACCCTACCATGAATCTTTTGAAAAGGAGCATATCGGAAACCCCTGTTTGGTGATCTACTCCGCCGCGTATAACTTCGAGACCAATGCTGAAATGGCCGAGGCGCGGAAACGCGGCTTGCCCATCCTTAAATATACCGACGCCCTGGGCTGCTATTCCGCCCTCTTCGATTCATCGGGCATTGCCGGCGTTCACGGCAAGACCACCACGACGGCTATGTGCGGTATGCTGGCCCGCGGGGCAGGGCTCGGCGTTCAGGCGCTTGCGGGGAGCGCGGTCGGAAGTTTCGGCGGAGGGGCCGGAAGGTCCACGCTCAACCTGGGGAACAGATTCTTTATAGCGGAAACCTGCGAATACCGCAGGCATTTTCTTTCGTTCCACCCTCAAAGAATCGTACTTACCAGTGTAGAAAGCGATCATCAGGATTACTACCCAACCTACGAGGCCATACGCGACGCCTTCCTGGAATATACCAGGCTGCTCCCAAAGGATGGGGAACTCATCTACTGCGCCGATAATCCCGGCGCGTGTGAAGTCGTCTCTATGCTGAAAAAGGAAGACCGCGGTATACGTTTTATTCCCTACGGTTTTAAGGGTGAAGGGCCCTTCAGGATAGTGTTCCGTCAGGTTAAGGATGAACGCATACGCTTTAAACTCGCCGGATTCCCAACGGCAGAGGCGCCGGTAGAATTTGCCCTTAAAGTTCCGGGTGTTCACAATGTTCTTAACGCCGCAGCAGCCCTGGCCCTGACGGATTCGCTTGTACGCAGAGAAACAGGGACGCTTCCGCCGGCGGACGGCGGCTGGAACAGGGAACGGATAGAAAAGGTCCGCCGTGCACTGGAAGAATTTTCAGGCTCAAAGAGGCGGCAGGAGATACTGGGGGAAGCCGGAGGTATCTTGTTTATGGATGATTACGGCCATCATCCTACCGCGGTAAAACTGACCCTGGAAGGTCTTAGAGAATTCTATCCGGTACGGAGGCTTGTCGTCAGCTTTATGCCGCATACCTATTCCAGAACAGCCTCTTTAATAGACGAATTTGCATCGTCCTTTGCCGCCGCGGATATGGTCTTTCTCCACAAGATCTACGCCTCAGAGCGCGAAACCTACTCGGGCGGTGTGAACGGCAGGGTTCTGTATGAAAAAGTCCAAGCCTCCTTTGAAAGATCATCCCGCGGCGGCAAGGTCTATTATATAGAAGAACCCCTTGAAGCAGGCGGGCTTTTAAAGACCCTTCTCAGGCCGGGCGATCTTTTTGTTACTATGGGCGCGGGGAATAACTGGAAACTGGGGCGGCTGCTCTACGATTATTACCGGGGGGAGGGCGCCGAGTGAAGAGCATGACTTCTTATGCCTACCGGGAAGTACAGAGCGGGGACATTTCCCTGTCGGTTGAACTGAAAGGCTATAACAACCGTTTCCTTGAAATTTCCGTGTATCTTCCGCCCTGGCTTTCCGGCCTGGAAGCGCGGTGCCGCGAACTAATGGCGGAACAGTTCAAGCGCGGTAAGATTGAGGTAGGCATAAAAGTGAAGGAAAACAACGCATTGCTCACGGTCGGCGTCAATAGAACGGCGGCGGGGCAATACATTGAGGCATTTTCTTCCCTTGCCGAAAGCCTGCATATAGATGAAAAGCCCAGTCTTGCTTTAATCCTGAACATGGAGGGGGTTCTTGATATAGAAAAGAACCGCGACGACAGCCGAATCTGGCGCTTTCTTGAACCGGTTCTAAAGGAAGCCGCAGCCCAGTTTGACGCGGAGCGGGAGCGGGAGGGCAGGCATACGGAAGAAGATATACTCTCCCATATTGCTGTAATAGAAACCCAATTACAGGCCGTTGCCCGGCAGGCCCCGCTTCTGGAAAGTTCCATTAAGGAAAATCTCCGTACCCGTTTCAGGGAACTTTTGGAAGATCAGATCGATGAAAACCGCATCCTTGCGGAGACGGCCGTCCTTCTTATGAAATATACCATATCGGAGGAAATTTCCCGGCTTTCCTCCCATCTGGCGGAATTCAGAAGGGAAACCGGACGGAACCCCAGTCCGGGGAAGAAGCTCGATTTTCTTGCCCAGGAGATCAACCGCGAGATCAATACCATAGGTTCCAAAACGCCGGTTTTGGAGGTGAGCCGTGCGGTGGTAGAAATGAAAAACGCCCTTGAGAATATCAGGGAACAGTTGCGGAATGTTGAGTAGGGCCTACGCGGAAAGCGGGGGGCGGCAGACTGCGGCCCCTTCTTTTAACTTCAGACTATTCCCCCTGTTCCGCTTCTCTTGTCTAAACCGCAAAAAACGGCTATCATCAGTCTAAAGGATCCTCAACACATGAATATTATGAAAAAAGATATAATCCTTGCGGGTGTAGGCGGACAAGGGGTACTCTCTATTGCCGCTATTATCGCACAGGCCGCGGTACGGGAAGGGCTCAATGTGCGCCAGTCCGAGGTTCATGGTATGGCGCAGCGCGGAGGCGCGGTACTGGCCCACCTGCGTATTTCAAGCGCCTCTATCGCGTCCGATCTTGTCCCTCGCGGCAGGGCGGATATTATCATCTCTATGGAAATAATGGAAAGCCTCCGCTATACGGCATGGCTTTCTCCTGACGGCGTCCTGATAAGCGCCGCCGAGCCTTTCATCAACATAAATGATTACCCCGACATAGAATTGGCGGGCAATGCCGTAAAGAGCTTTCCTGTTTACCGGCTGATTGAAGCCTCGGCCCTGGCCAGGGAAGCCGGATCCGCCCGCTCGGTAAATATGGTGATGGTCGGCGCCGCGTCCCCCTTCCTCCCCCTCAAACCGGAAACCCTGGAAGCTGCCGTAAGTTCCATGTTTGCCTCGAAAGACGCATCCCTTTCCGTTGCGAATCGGAAAGCCTTTAACCTGGGGAGGAGCGCTTCAAAATGAGCAATCCGAATTTTCAGTACTGGAATAAAAAGATGGAAACCCTCCCCAAGCCGGAACTGGAGGCTTGGCAGCTTGACAAGCTGCGGGAAGCGGTAGGTTTTTCACTGCGGACGGCCTTTTACCGTGAAAGGCTCGGCAAGGCGGGGATTGGATCGGTTGATGACATTAAAACTCTTGAGGACCTCAAGCGTATTCCCTTTACTACCAAGAACGATCTCCGCGACGGCTTTCCCTACGGCTTCCTCAGTGTACCGCACGAAGATGTGATACGCCTTCACGCATCAAGCGGTACTACCGGAACGCCTACGACAATCTACTTTAACCGCGAAGATATTGCACGCTGGACAAGTTTTGTAGCCCGTTGTATCTATGGGACAGGCTGTACCAAAAGCGATGTATTCCAGAACATGAT
>JAISQR010000549.1 GCA_031274035.1 Treponema sp.
GCCATCCGTTTGATTGTCCCGTTCCGGTGCGCCTTGATTGTATGCGAAGGGTACATACCCAAGAACCTGCTTCGCAGGGGAGCTTGAGGGCGTTATTAAGGGTATGTACCCTGAGTCAAATGCCTTACCAAAACAACAACCCCAAGAGCCCGCTCACTGGTTCGCGGGGGAGCTTCGGGGCGGGGTTGTTGATTATTTCATCCCGGTCAAACTTTTCATTTCCCAGCAGGTTATAAATAGCTGCGGACTTTAGTCCGATGCTTCAGCGCGGTTTTCCGCGCTTGTCCATATCGAATTACCCGGATTCTTGGACAGCGTTTCCAATGTCCGCACAAACCGCTTTTCAAGCCTGGCCTCATTGAAATCCACATGGGCGAATTCTTCCGCCATATTGAAACTTTCCCCTCCTGACATAACGCCCTCCTAAGCAATTATTCACTATATCATAGTGTTTAGGAAACCGGAAAATTTATGGGTCAAGTTTAGGTCTGGAGAAGGGGTTACTTGAGGGTTGCTTAATACATCAACAAACCAAAATTCCACATCGTCAACGCTGAAGGGCTGCCCATCGGACCACTTCATCCCTTCCCGCAAATGAAAGGTGTATTCCCGTGAATCCGGGGAAACTTCGTAGGATTCCGCCACATTCGGCACAATATCACCCCAGCCGGGAGTCCAGTTGACCAGGTTCTCGTAGTATTGATACCGGTGTACATGGGTCAAATGGCCGCCTACCTGGGCGACCCGCCAATCCCCGCCGTAGACCCCGACTTTTTCATAGGGGGTAATGACCCGGGGGTTTTTAGGCAGCCGTTCCGCCAGGGGAGGCAGCTTCCCTTCGGCCGCCAATTGAACAAACTCCGGCGCCTCACGGGCGGCGCCGGCGCCTTGGGCGTCTGAAGTTGTTTCGCCGCTTCCGCCCTTGCAGGCCAATACCAGCAGAGCGGAAACACAGGTTAATAGAATTATTTTTTTCATCTTAATAAATTCCTCCTCGTCCGAATATTATTGAAGAAATAATACATCAGGAATTTAATAATCCATAAAAGTAAAAAGTTTTGGAGGAAGTTATACTTTCTTTGGATTGCCGCCGATAACCGAAGCGAACCGGCGCGGAACCTAAGCCGTGAACAGATGCTCTAACAATATCGAGCCTTTCCCAAAACTCGGTTAGTTTTAGGAAAGGCTTTGGAAAAAGCGGCTTGAAACCCGCTTTTTCCCTTAAATCTGAGGTAGATTTCCCAAAAACTGAAGTTTTGGGAAATCCTCTATACTTTAGGCCAATGCCGATGAGGACGAGGCCTCCCACGGATTGAGCCCATTTCCTGGGCAAAGGTTATCTGCCGCTCCTGTGTACCGGCTCAAGCGCAAAAGGATTCCGCCCCTATCTGGACTGTGTTTCAGCGTCAAATATAAGGCCGAGAATATCATCGCAGTAGGCAAGCCGCTGGGGCGATTCGGCAAAGGCTGTTTTAAGCGCCGCCTGTACTGCCGGGCGGGTAAAGGATACTCCGGCTAGGATTGGGGAAAGGGACAGGATAAACGATTCGTCCATGGCATCGGAAAAAAAACGGCTGCTATTGATGCGGTTCTCCGATATATCAATGCGGATATCAATATCCCCCCAGGCAAAGCGCGCGCCTGTCTCAAACTGAAAGGGCGGATTTTTCCCGTACTTCCACTCAGGATCGCCGAATTTGGCCTCCAGCGCGGAAAGCCGTTCCTGGTCAAGCATGCCCTTATCCAGCGGACTGCCCGCAAGTCCGTACACTTCGTCAAACGCGGCGATAAGGAATTGCTGAAGCGCCGGTATTGTCAGATCCTGCTTACATTCGGCAAGGTTTATCATCCGCTTCCTCACCGATTCTACCCCCTTAGCCTTGATCTTACCGGCCTGCACGGTAAGGTATTGCGATGCCGCATTCAAATCCGCATTGACAAGCAAGGTTCCATGATGGTAGGCATTATTCCCCGAAAAATAAAATGCGTTGCCGGAAAACTTGCGGCCTTCCGTCTCTATGTCATTCCGTCCGCTTCTGTATGCGTCAATTCCAGCCATTTGAACGGCCCTTAGAATCACGGCGCTTTGCTTTTCCGTATCATAGTCATCCTTGGGAAGCAAAAAAGTAAAGTTCAGGTTCCCTAAATCATGGTACACCGCACCTCCGCCGGAAAGCCGCCGGGCAAGAAACCCTCCCGACGCTTCGAGGTCTTCAACACGGCATTCCTTCCATGCGTTCTGGTTCCGCCCTATTACAACCGTATGCCTGTTTTGCCAAAGGTAGAGTATACAGACGCCCCTTTCAACGCACTCAAACAGCAAAGCCTCAAGTGCAATATTCCGGTAAGGATTTGTTTCATTGCTCGTAACCGTAAAGATTCTTTCAATCATAATACACACCTTGATGGAGGGCGGAATCCATCTGTTTAGTCTTTATGAGATGCCAGGAGTTTGTTGCGCTTCGCGCATAAAATGGTATAAATATTCACAAACATGAATGCGAACCGAAGGTTCGATTATACCTTGCAAACTCCCAAAGGAGCCCCGTTAATCGGAATTTTTGCATAAATATGCAAAAATTCACCAAAGTCCCACAGGCTCCTAGATATCCGGCGCATGCTGCAAAAGATAGTCTTCCGCTTCCTTACACCACAGGCTGTTGTTCCCGGCTGTGATCTCCGCAAGGGCGGCATAAAAGGGGTCCGTCCCGCCCTTTTCCGCAAAGTCCGCGATAGCGGTTAGCGGGAGATTCTTGTGGGTATAGATGAGTTTTTTGCCCCCCGGTATCCTGTCAAGGTTGAGAGTAGTTTCGCCCACCGCGTTCAGCCCGCCCACATGGGTGATAAGGGATGAAGGATTGAGCTGTTTTGCCGCCATCATGGTAAGGGCTTCCTTCATGTCATCCGTATTGCCGCCCGATGTTCCTACAAGATGATGCGATTCGTAATGCACCGCATAGAAGTTGAAGAGGGCGGAAAAGGCGGTATCCGTAGGGCCTGCAAAAAAGTTAAGACAGCCGTCGCTGCCTAAAAGCTGATCCGCCGTTTCAACCACCGGCCTTACCGGAGCGAATACAAACACATCGTTATAGAGCTTGCCGCCGTTCAGTTCTTTAAGAGACGCTATGGGATCGGACAAATTTTTGGTATTCACATACTCAAGCCTTACGCCGTTTTTCAGGGCTTCCTCCTGACTAAAAATAGATGCCGCCCGTTTAAGCCGCGTATCGTCAATATCGGTAACAGCAAGGAATCCCGGCTTCCTACCGCAATGGATAGCATAATCAATGGCCCCAAGCCCCATAGGACCTGCCGCGGCAAGCAGTGCCATAGAAGAGGATTCCGCAATTCCCATATCATGCACATAGGAACCGCCCCTGGTATGGTACTGGGCGTGAAAAGCCCCAACTATACAGGATATAGGCTCGGAAAGCGAGCCTAAGTAGAAGCTGTCCGCCTTGTATTCAAGCAGGCAGTCCATTTCCATTACTTCGCGGGGAATGATGATATAGGTTGCATCCCCCCCTATGAACTGGTACGAATAACCCGGCGCCCATAGCGTTGCTTTTCCATCGGGACCGGGGGCGTTAATGGCGGGCTGGATTGCAAACCTATCCCCGGCTTTAAACCGCCCTTTCCATTCAGAGCCTACCTCCACCAGTTCGCCGCAGAACTCATGCCCAATGACAGCCGGATTTGCGCCTAAATCCGCCCGTACCCGCTTATGATTATTCCCCAGCATGGCAAGTTTATGGCTCGACATACAGATAGAGTCGGAAACAACCTTGGCAAGAATCTCGTCATCCTTAATCGGGGGTAATTCAAACTCTTCAAGCCTCAAATCATTCCGGCCATAGATACGTACTGCCTTTGTCTTCATTTTTATTCTCCTTGCGCAAAGCGCAACAGGCTGCTAGCGCAGCTTTTTCCGCAGCTTACGGCGCTGTTTCTTTTCCTGTTTCTTCTTTTTTTGCGCTTCTTCGCTTGAGCGCCTGGACTGACTCTCAAATCCGCCATATACCCGTACAGGACCGTTATTGGGGAGCCTTGCGGCAATGAAAAGCCATACCAAGCCCAATACTACCATAATAAAAGAGAATATCTGACCGGTCGAAAAACTGGTCAACGGATGAGAGACGGCAGCAGGCATACTGTTTGGGACAAGCTCTATACGGTAGCCCAGGCCCGTATCCGGCTCGCGGAAATATTCAATGAAAAAGCGGAAAACGCCATAGCCCGCCAGGTAAAGACCTATGAGGAAGCCCTTGAAAGGCTTACGATTTCTAAAAAACCAGATGACAGCCCACAGTACCACACCTTCAAAGAGAGCCTCAAAGAGCTGCGAGGGGTAACGGGGAAGATTCATCACTACCCCAAAAGGCGGGACGGAGATACCCATAACCGCGGCTCCTTCCCTAATGGCGGCATAATCCGGCGACAGGGGAGAAATTTCCCCCATAGGAAAGACCATGCCAAAACCGCCGCCGGTGATGCGTCCAAAAAGCTCGCCGTTGATAAAGTTACCAAGCCTTCCAAATGTATAGCCCAGGGGAATACTTGCGGCAAACATATCCCCTATTTCACGGTAATCGAAACGTTTCCGCGCCGAATAGATAAGTATAGCCGCAATGCCGCCTATTACCCCGCCGTGGTAACTCATGCCCTGAAGCCCCGTGAATCTGCCGTTCTGGAACGGCCAGAAAACCAGCCACGGCTGTTTGCGGTAGATATCGCTTGTTTCATAAACTATAGTAGCAAAGATACGAGCGCCCACTACCAGGGAGATAATACCCCAAAAGAAAAGACCGGTAAGGTCTTCCTCGCTTATAGGGAAACGCCGCTCTTTTACTTGCCTGCGGTATATCCAGTATGCTACACCGAAGGCTATAATATACATCAGACCGTACCAGCGGAACGGCAGCCCGGGAATAATCTCTGGTTTTAACCATGCAGGAAAAGGGATAGATAACAGCATAAAGTTGTTTTTACACCAATTTACCGGATATTACCGGCGGCAGAAAACTATAGATAATAGGAACCTCTAAAAAACCCGATTCGTTTTTTAGAGGTTCCCTTATGGAACTCCATATTTTAATATATTGCATAAACAAATACTCTCCTAATTCAATATTAATTATGCTTTAGTATACATTATTAGTCAAGCATACAGCAATTTTACTTTTAAGAAATTCACCGCAAAGCGCATATCAGGCCTATGGTCTTGGGGACACGAAGGTTTTGCTGAGAAAACACTCTTTTTCCCCGCCTTTGGCGGTTGTTTTCTTTTCGTGCATTTCGTGTTTTCGCGATTAAAAGTAAAATCCCCGCCGCGGATTTTATCGAGGACTATGCAAAACTGCAAGAAAGTCGCATAATTTTTATTCTATGTTACAAACAACCAAGCAGCAAGCTGAAACTCAGGCCGCGCGGGAAAATACCGCGCCGCGCGCCGGAAAAACCGGCCTTGTATCCCTTTTACTCTGGAGGGATATCTATCGGCCCGGCGCCAAATTTGGACGTTTTTTAAGCGTTTTGGCCCTCTTCGGAATTTCCTATGGATTCTACAAGGGAATACAGGATAATTATCTTTCGGAGATTGTGAATATTTCCAGGTTTGAGCGGGGCATAGTGGAATTTTTTAGGGAAACCCCTGGACTTCTTGTGGTGCTTATCCTCGCCTGGATGTACAAATTTACCGAAAGCCGCATTTTTAAGATCGGCGTTGCCCTAATGGCTGCGGGACTTGTCGGCCTTCTCCTTACGGGCAGTCAGAAGGTTGTTGTAGTGCTCTTTATGGTACTGTTCAGCTTTGGCGAGCATATCATTATGCCGGTACGGACTTCTATCTCCCTGGACCTGGCCAAGCGGGAAAAGGCAGGGGCAAGCCTCGGCATAACCAGCGCCATAAGCCATATAGGGAATATAGCCGGCTATATCATTGTTACCGGCCTCTTTATCTTCTTTGCCGCTCTGGGTTTTAAACGGACAGATATTGTTCAATTTAAGGCCGTTTTTGCCGTATCCGCGGCCCTCATGCTGGCCGCGGCCCTTATTGCGCTTGCCATTAAAGATACCGCGATAAAGGGTCAGCGTCGGCGTTTTTACTTTGCCAAAAAATTTACTATATTTTATATGCTGGAGGTCTTCTACGGAGCGCGTAAGCAGATATTCATCACCTTTGCGCCCTATGTACTTATCCGCGAATACGGCGCGGATACCTCGCTAATTTCCCTGCTGCTGGCCATCTGCGCTATTTGCGGCACCTTGTTCAGCCCCCTTGTCGGAAGACTTATAGACAAGCTAGGTTACAAGATAATTATGGTAACGGATACCCTTATCCTCATCATAGTCTGCCTTTTGTACGGTTTTTCCCACCGCATCTTTCCGGTACAGATCGCCTTCATGGTGGTCTGTGTGAACTATGTGCTTGATTCGATCATCTCTCTGGGAAGTATGGCCTCCAATATCTATGTTCAGTCCATTGCCTCAAGCCAGGAAGAAGTTACCGCGACCCTTTCTACCGGTATTTCTGTGAATCATGTTATCTCTATTGTTATTGCACTTATGGGCGGGTTTATATGGGAAGCGGTCGGTATAGAAGTACTCTTTTCTCTATCCGCATTTTTGGGCGTTCTTAACAGTATATACGCGGCAACAATCAAGGTGGAAAAACAGCCTGTATTGCAATAACAGATTATTCGGATTTCTTTAGGGAGAATACCATGCCATACAAACCGGTTAAAGCAAAGTTCAATGCTTTGGGCTGCCGTTTTAAGAAAAAAGGACAGGATATTTCCATTAGCGGCGCACGGGGCGGATTCGCGGCAGAGGTTGATGTATTGTTTGAAAACAGCGGCTTGGTTATAGCGGTAGAGGTCAAAACCAGGCTGAACCAAAATGATATTGATGAGCATTTTGTACGATTTGTAATTGTGCTGTCAGGTGATACGGTGAAGATAGTACAACCGTCCACGGACTGGAAACCCAGAGTTATGGTGAGGTTTATATGAGACCGCAATTTGACAGCCGGGAAAAACAGATAAGAATGCCCCGTCTAGGCCAGAGCGCCATTTTTTTCTGCGCGGTGCTCTGGAGTACGTCCGGCCTCTTTATCAAGCTCTTGAACTGGCATCCTATCGTTATTGCCGGAAGCAGGAGTGTCGTTGCGGCCCTGTTTTTACTGGGCGTGAGGTTGCTCTTCCCCAGTATACGGCGCGGGAAGAGTAACCTTAAATATATGATTGCGGGCGCCTTGGCCTACGCCGCTACCATGCTGACCTTTGTCAGCGCCAATAAGCTCACCTCCTCGGCAAACGCTATTCTCCTCCAGTACACCGCTCCGGTATGGGCCGCGGTGCTTGGCGCGCTTATACTCAAGGAGAAACCGCATTGGGAGCACTGGACAGCCCTTCTTATGGTGATGGGGGGCCTTATCCTCTTCTTTAAGGATAGCCTTGGACAAGGCCATGCGGCCGGCGATTGTCTTGCCCTTGCATCAGGCTTTTTCTTCGCTCTTCATTCCGTGTGTTTAAGGCTGCAAAGGGAAGAAAACCCGCAGGATTCCCTGCTCTTTGCCCATGTCATCTCGGCAAGTTTTGCCCTGCCTTTTTTCTTCTTTTTTCCGCCGGTCGTGAGCCTGCCGGCAGCCGGCGCCGTAGTCTTTATGGGAACCATACAGATCGGCCTTGCGTCTTTTCTCTTTGCCTACGGCATCAAACGGGTAACCGCAATCCAGGCCATGCTTACCGCCATGATAGAACCTATCCTCAATCCGGTATGGGTACTGCTTATTACCGGGGAAAGCCCCGCTGTTTCGGCAATATTGGGCGGCGGGATCATCATTGCCGCCGTTGTGTTTTCCTCGATAATTGGAAGGAGGCGCGCTTCCCTTACAGGATCAGCATAGCATCCCCGTAGCTATAGAAGCGGTACTCCTGAAGCACGGCTTCCCTGTAGCTCTCCATTATGAGTTCCCTGCCGGCAAAGGCTGAAACAAGCATAAGCAGGGTGGATTCCGGCGTATGGAAATTGGTAAACAGGGCGTCAACTACCTTAAAGGTATAGCCGGGGTAGATGAAGATCGAGGTGCTCCCCTCCCCTCTCCGTAGAAAACCATTCTCCCAGGCAGATTCCAGGGTACGGACGCTGGTGGTTCCTACCGCAATTATCTTCCGCCCTTCAACCCTGGCCCGGTCAATAAGGGAGGCGGTTTCTTCCCCGATGCTGAACTCCTCCTCGTGCATGAGGTGGTCTTCTATAGTATCCGCGCGGACAGGCAAAAAGGTGCCCAGTCCTACATGGAGGGTGATGAAGGCTGTTTCCAAGCCCCGTCCGCGCAGGCGGCCAAGGAGTTCTTCTGTAAAATGCAGCCCCGCAGTGGGGGCCGCTATGGATTTATTACCGGTCTTACCGGAATCGCTTTTAGAGTAAACCGTCTGATATCGCTCGCTGTCCGCGGGAGTATCCTCTCGCTTGATATAGGGCGGCAGGGGGATATGGCCGTAGGTTTCAAGCCATCCATCGTCAACAACACGGTCAAAGCGGAGCAGGCGGAAATCCCCATCGCATCCGGTAATCTCCGCTTCCGCGGTAAGCCGCCCCTGTGCATCGAAAAATTCATAAGCGCTGCCGGGCCGCCGCCGTTTAGCCCGCTGAACCATGACCTTCCATGTTTGGGGATCGAGCCTTTTGACAAGGAGGAACTGGGTTTTTGCGCCGCTTGAACGGGAAATGCCGTAGAGCCGTGCCTTCCGTACCCGTGAATTGTTGAATACAAGGACGCTTCCCGGCTCCAGAAGCTCTGGCAAGCGGCCTACCATACAATGAGCCAGGCTGCCTTTGGAACGGTCCAGTACCATAAGCCTGTCCTGCCCCCGCTGCGCCGGGGGATACCGGGCGATAAGGCGCTCCGGCAGTTCAAAAAAAAAATCACCGCGCTTCATTATGCAGAAAGCGGCGCCAGGCGCTTTTTTGGGGGGTAGCGGAGAAGCGTCTGAGCATCTGTTAAGATGCTTAGACCTTCGGAGCGTAGGGGGGGCGGAAAAAAAGCAAACGAAGTTTGCGCTGCCTCGGTTTTAGGATAGTAGTTTTGCGGAGCAAAACTACTATAAGCAAAAATACAAAGTATTTTTGCGGTGGAAACCGCCCCCCCATTTGAACAAGACTTCATCTTTTATTACATCCTTAAAACAAGCGCGGTTCCTCCGGCCCGGCCCGATCACGGCTGAGCTTGAGGTGTTCGTAGGCCAGGGCGGTAACCATCCTGCCGCGGGGGGTCCTCTGGATAAGACCCGCCTGGATAAGAAAAGGCTCGTAGTAATCTTCCAGGGTTTCTATTGATTCGCCTATAGAAATAGCCAAGGTTTCCGCGCCCACCGGCCCCCCCTTGTAACGTTCAATGATCATGCGGAGGATGTCCCGGTCGTGCCGTTCAAGGCCCAGTTCGTCTATTTCAAGCCGTTTAAGCCCTTCCTCTACGACCTTCTTTGTGATGGTTTGCTCATGCCATGCCTGGGCAAAATCCCTCATGCGTCGGAGAAGGCGGTTTACCACACGGGGGGTTCCGCGGGAAGATTTGGCAAGGCGGGCCGCGGCATCGTCGTCAATTTTTACCTTGAAGATGCCTGCCGAACGGCGGACTATGTCCTCCACATCGGCCTGTTCGTAAAAGGAAAAATGACAGGTTATACCGAAACGGCTTATAAGGGGGCTTGCCACATTGCCCGCCTTGGTGGTTGCGCCAATCAGGGTAAAAGGCTTGATGGGAAGCCGCATGGTGCGCGCGCCCGGCCCCTGTCCAATTATCCAATCGATTTCGTAATCTTCCATTGCGATATAGAGCATCTCTTCTATGGCGGGTTTAAGGCGGTGTATCTCGTCAATAAAAAACACGGTTTTATCGGTAACGGACGTAAGGATGCCTACAAGATCCTTTGCCTTTTCCATGGCGGGGGCTATGGTGTGGACAAAATCTACACCCAATTCGCCCGCTACCACCTGGGCCAGGGTAGTTTTCCCAAGACCCGGCGGCCCAATTAAAAAGAGATGATCGAGGGCCTCTTTCCGCTCCCGGGCTGCCTTAATAAAGATACCAAGATTCTCCTTGAGGGCCCGCTGTCCCAGGAATTCATTTAAGGAACGGGGACGCAGCATCCCTTCGGCGTCGTCTTCCGCCCTTATTTCCGGGTGCGCCAGACCGGAGGGAGCGGCGGCGCCCGGTTTATCCGCCGCCGTTTGGAACGCCCTCTGCTCCGCGTTTGATGCCTCCCTGTCCGTCTGTACCGGCGGTCGCGCCTGACGTATTTTCGCCATAATGAACTATAACTAATATAAAGAGGTTTTGCAAGGATCGGGGCCTAGGAGCCTGTGGGACTTTGGTGAATTTTTGCATGAATATGCAAAAATTCCGATTAACGGGGCTCCGCGAACCGGAGGTTCGATGGGAGTTTGCAAGGTATAAATTTGCAATAAATTGCAAATTTATACAATTTTTGGGCAAAGCCCCACAAACTCCGAGAGCGAACCATTGCCTACGCCGACCGGGCGTTGGGCCGGCTTCACGGCAAGTTTATCAAATTGGTTTTCAAGGGCAAATCGAAAAACACGGCGGTAACGGCGGTTGCCCGGGTTTGTCTGGGGCATCCTGAGAAGGTTATAGATAGGGATGGCGGAATGAGTAGGGAAACTGCGGACTTTATGTCCGGTTCGACCAAGGGAGATCCTCGAAACCACTATAAGGCTCCTGGCTGCGGTCTGACCCTTGCCCTTAGACTGAGGCAACCCCCGATGAACAGAAATGTCAGCGAACCTAAGGTTCGACGGTATCCAACCCGCGAATATCAGACTGATCTCGGGCCAAGGCCCGCATCGCCGCGAAAAGTTTCCCTGCCCATTCCGCTGTCATTCACTTGTTTTCCCCCTGAAACGGAGAAAATTAAAAAATTGTTGTAAGAAGGTCTTGACAGGGATGCGCCTCATATCACCGGTTGATCCCCCGAATAGAGGTTCTCTGCTACTTTTCATTTCTATAAAAGGTTTAGAACGCCCGTTATCGGGTAGTCCTGTTTCTAATTCCTTACTATGTAAAGAATTAGAACATAGCCAAGACGGGGAATCGAACCCCGGACCTGCGCATTACGAGTGCGCCGCTCTACCGACTGAGCCATCTTGGCATTAAGGCTCTTAGGAGCCTGTGGGACACTGGCGAATTTTTGCCCGGTGTGCTTTCATACAAAAAACTCCCGATCACTGGACATACTTTCAGAGCTTGTAAGGTATAATCGAACCACAAGTTCGCATTCGTTTTATGAATATTTATACTATTTTATACGCAAAGCGCGCCAAACTCCTCGTTAGATTTCTAAAGGCAATATAGAGATTATACCGATTGGGAAAAATAAAAGCAATAGAATATAGAACGCATTGCCTCAAAATTATTCTATAACAATGAAAAGGAGGTAGCATCTCAAAACTAAAATCCAGCAGAAACCATCCTGAATCTGGGAAGTACTAGCAGCCGCGGACACTTCGTGTCCGATTGCACTTGTGGATTTTTTGCATATTCATGCAAAAAATCCCGATCAATGGGCATGCTGTGCTTTTCGAGCATTCGGAGTTTGCAAGGTATAATCGAACCTCCGGTTCGCACTCATAAAAATGAATATTTATACCATTTTATGCGCAAAGTCCCACAAACTCCTAGAAAACACGTATAAATATCGCATATACCTGAGTAGGTATAAAAATTTATATTCGTAAATTTTTATATAATTTTAAGTACAATCGCAACAAACCGCTAGACATATTGAATAAATATACGATATGATACTTTACAGCATTCCGCTGGTATGCGGAAATGAAATTTTTATGGAGGAAAACATGAAAAAATTCGGTTTAGTTCTTTTGGGGTTGTGCTGCGCCGCATCCCTGGCTTTTGCCGGGGGCGGACAGGCCGGACGGGCATCTTCCGACACCGTAGCCATCGGAGCGGTTCTTCCGCTTTCCGGCAGCGTAGCTTTCTACGGTACCCAGTCCAGGGACGGCGCCCTATTGGCTATCGATGAAATTAACGCGGCCGGCGGCCTTCTTGGTAAAAAGCTTACCCTGATCCCCGAAGACGACGAAGGGAACGCTGAAAAATCGGTAAACGCTTTCACAAAACTTAGTACAAGGGACAAGGTTTCTTTTGTCATCGGTTCCAGTACATCGGGGGCCACCATGGCCATGACCTCGCTGGCCCAGCAGAGCAAGGTCATCCTGATTTCACCCTCGGCCACCAATACTGATGTTACCAAGGCGGGAGATTACATTTTCCGCGCCTGTTTTATCGATCCCTTTCAGGGGGTTGTAGGCGCGGATTTTGCCTATGATACCCTGGGTTCCCGCCGGGCCGCCGTTCTCTACGACGCCGGAGCCGATTACAACACCGGTTTGGCCGAGGCCTTTAGGAATCAGTTTAAGGCCATAGGCGGCCAGATCGTGGCCGATGAAGCCTACCAGAGCGGGGATGTGGATTTTAACGCCCAGGTTACCCGTATCAGAGCCGCAAATCCCGATATTGTGTATCTTCCCAATTATTACAACGATGTAGCCCTTCAGGCAAAACAGCTCCGGGCTCAGGGCGTCAACTGCGCCCTCCTCGGCGGCGACGGTTGGGACGGGCTTATCGATAACGCGGGAGACGAAGCCCTCAACGGTTTCTGGTCATCGGGTTTTGCGGCGGATACTACCGATCCTCGGGGGCAGGCTTTTGTCAAAGCCTTCGAATCCAAGTTCAATTCTCCGGCTTCCCAATTTGCGGCTCTGGGTTACGATACCCTGATGCTGGTAGCCGACGGGATTAAAGCCGCCGGTTCTTTTGATACCGCGGCGGTGAAGGCCGCCATAGCCAAAATCAACGGCCCCTATGTAACCGGCAACATCCGTTTCGACGCCAACCGGGACCCAATTAAGGGCGCCGCAATTCTCGAAATAGTCAACAATGGCGGCAAACTTGCCAATGCGTACAAGACGACGGTCAACCCCAAATAAGGGGGCGGTAACGGAGAAGAAAGGTTAACCGCGAAGGACACGAAGAATAAGGGAAGAAAGGATGAGGAGAGCGGAAGTAATCTCTTTGTATTCTCCTCTTCCCCTTTGTGTTCTTGGTGGTTTTATTCTTAAATTCTTGGTTTGGTGGGTTTAATGCTCCCGCAACGGTAACGAAATGATAGTATTACAGCAGCTAATAAACGGAATCTCCCTGGGGTCGATATACGCCCTGATTGCCTTGGGGTATACGATGGTCTACGGCATAGTCCTCCTCATCAACTTTGCCCACGGGGACATTCTTATGGTAGGAGCCTACGCGGCTTTCTTCGTACTCGGCGCTGTGGGATCAGGGCCCTTGGGCATGTTCCTTGCCTTTATAGTCTCCATGATCGTATGCGCCTGTTTCGGTATTTCTATTGAGCGTATGGCATACAGGCCCCTGCGTTCGGCGCCTCGTTTGAATTCTCTGATCACCGCCATTGCGGTAAGTCTGATTCTGGAAAACGGCGCACGGGTTTTGTCCTTTATCGGCCCCAACCCCCGCCAGTTTCCGCGGCCCCAGGTGGTTAATATACAGATCGGCGGTGATCTTTCAATTTCCAATATTCAGATCATCGTGATAATCCTTTCGGCCCTCCTGATGCTGGCTTTGAATTATATAGTAAATTATACAAAACGGGGAAAGGCTATGCGGGCCGTATCCTATGATATGGCAGCGGCAAGCCTCATGGGAATTTCGGTGAACGGCATCATTTCCTTTACCTTCGCCCTCGGTTCGGTGATGGCCGCCGCCGGGGGCGTCCTTTACGCTTCCGCCTATCCCCAGGTAAACCCCCTCATGGGCATGATGCCCGGCCTCAAGGCTTTTGTGGCCGCGGTGCTGGGGGGCATTGGCTCCATTCCCGGCGCCATGCTCGGCGGTTTCATCCTCGGCATAGCGGAAACCTTTACCAAGGGCTTTATTTCCAGCCAGTTCAGCGACGCCATCTCATTTTCCATACTGATTGTCGTTTTGCTGATTAAACCCACCGGAATCCTCGGTAAAAGATTAAGGGTAAAGGTATAAGCATGGCGGTCAAATTTCCCCTCCGATCCGCCGTTATTTTAGCGGTCATCGGCGTTTTAGCGGTATTCCTACCCCTCCTCTTGATGAAGGCCGGCATTCTCGATCCATACACCGCCCATATAATAGCTATGGGGGGCGTAAACGCCATTATGGCGATGTCGGTGAATGTGATCGTGGGGATTACCGGCCAGCTTTCCTTGGGGCAGGCCGGGTTCCTGGCCATAGGTGCGTATTCGTGCATTTTTTTTAACCTTGACATGGGTCTGCCCCTGCCGCTGGCCGCTGCCTGCGCTACGGTGCTTACCACCTTCGCCGGTTTTCTTATTGGGTTTCCGGTGCTCAAACTTTCAGGCGATTATCTTGCCATAGTTACCCTTGGTTTCGGCGAAATAATCCGGGTTGTTTTTATTAATCTGAAGGCCCTGACCGGCGGCCCTAATGGAAGGCAGTTTACCACCGTTATAGTATTGAACGGCGAACTGGCCCTGGCGGTGGTTACCGCGGTTTTGGTGCTGGTCTTGGCCTTACTACAGAATTTCCTTCGTTCCACCTACGGGCGGGCCGTCATGGCGGTACGGGAAGATGAAATCGCGGCGGATTCCGTAGGCATCGATATCTTCCGTTACAAGATGCTGGGCTTCGTAATAGCGGCCTTTATCGCCGGTATAGGCGGTTCCCTTTACGCTATGGTGGTCGGTTTTGTCAAGCCCGATATTGCCCAGTTCCTCAAGTCCATCGATTTTCTTATTTATGTCGTTCTGGGGGGTATGGGTTCTATGACCGGTTCTATCTTGGCCGCGTATGTTCTCACCTATCTACAGGAATTCCTCCGTTTCCTCCAGGATTACCGCCTCCTCATCTATCCGCTGATCCTGATCTTTGTGATGCTTTTCCGTCCCAAGGGCCTTTTGGGCGCCAGGGAATTTTCCTTTGTGAATACCCTCGACCGTCTGGCGGCCTTTATCCGCGGTAAAACCGGAAAGGAGAAGGCCGATGTCTGAAGGGAAAGAACTCCTCCTCAAAGTCAATAATCTCTCTATTGTTTTCGGCGGGCTCAAGGCGGTAAGCGAATTTTCCTGCGAACTCTACCAAGGGGAACTTATGGGCCTTATAGGGCCGAACGGGGCGGGGAAGACCACGGTCTTCAACATGATTTCCGGGGTCTATACCCCCAGCGGGGGGGAAATCACCTTTTGGGACAGCCGCGGTAAAATTCACCAGATTGGAACCATGCGTCCTGCGGCCCTCAACAAGGTGGGTATAGCCCGGACTTTCCAGAATATACGGCTTTTCGGCAATCTTACGGTCGAGGACAATGTACGGATAGCCCTGCATTCCCGGCGCACGGTAACTCCGGCGGATGTAATCTTCCGCTTGAAACGTTTCAGGGAAGACGAGGAAGTCATGATCGCTCGTGCGGGAGAACTGCTTTCCCTTTTCAAAATCGAACACAAGAAAAACGAACTGGCCCGCAATCTTCCCTACGGCGAGCAGCGGAAGCTGGAGATTGTCCGGGCTCTGGCCGCCAATCCCAGTCTCCTTCTTTTGGACGAACCTGCCGCGGGGATGAACCCCCAGGAAACGGGAGAGCTTATGAAGCTCATCTCCTTTATCCGTAATGAATTCCATCTTACCATTCTTTTGATCGAACACGACATGCGGCTGGTTATGGGAATCTGTGAACGGATTATGGTGCTTGATTACGGCCGTACCATTGCCGCGGGGCTTCCCGATGATATACGGCGGAACCCCGTGGTAATCAAGGCCTACCTTGGGGAGGAGGCTTTGCATGCTTAAGGTGAAGGATCTGGCAGTCCAGTATGGGGCAATCAGGGCTCTGCGGGGCATCTCCTTTGATGTGGCCGAGGGGGAGATCATTACCCTTATCGGTTCCAACGGGGCTGGAAAATCCACTACGTTGAACGGCATATCCAATGTCGTCAAAAAGACCGGCGGTTCGGTGGTCTTTGACGGTACGGATATTTCGGCCCTTCCTCCAGACCAGATTGTCGCCGCCGGTTTGGTTCAGGTTCCCGAAGGCCGGCGGATATTCGCCAATCTTACGGTACGGGAGAACTTGGAAATGGGCGCCTATACCCGCCGGGACCGTCCGGGAATTAGGGCGGATATGGAAATGGTTTTCGGAATTTTCCCCCGCCTTAAAGAGCGTTCCCGTCAGGTGGCGGGCACCCTCTCCGGCGGGGAACAGCAGATGCTGGCTATGAGCAGAGCCCTTATGGCTAAACCCCGGCTTCTCCTTTTGGACGAACCTTCCATGGGCCTTGCCCCGATCCTGGTGGATGAGATCTTTGCCGTTATCCGGCGTATCAACACAGCGGGAACTACTATCCTTTTGGTGGAACAGAATGCCTTTAAAGCCCTGGGAATTGCCGCACGGGGCTATATCCTGGAAACCGGAGAGGTGGTAAAGAGCGGCCCCGCGGCGGAACTTATGAGGGACAATGCGGTTAAGACCGCGTATTTGGGCGGGGAGTAAAGCGGAAATACTTGCCGGTGTATATTTGCGGCCTGTAAATTTTTAGATAGGAGTTTTATGCGCGAAGCGCATAAAATAGTATAAATATTCATAAATATGAATATTTATACCTTACAAACTCCGAAAGCATGCCCGTTGATCGGGATTTTTTGCATGAATATGCAAAAAATCCACAAGTGCAACAGGCTGCTAGGAACCTTTAAAACCCACGCCGGTTTTTTAGAGATGTCCTTATAACAAGGGGGAAGGGGGAGGTATGATAATAAGCCGTGTTATGACCAAAAATCCTATTTTCGTGTATCCTGATTTGTCGGTGAATGAAGCCCGGGCGCTTATGGGTAAAGAAAAAATAGGCCGTCTTCCGGTGCTGGATAAAAACAACAAACTTGTTGGGATAGTTACCAAAAAAGATCTGCTTAAAGCCGGACCTTCGGCGGCGACCAGCCTCGATATGTACGAGATAAGTTACCTTCTTTCAAAACTCAAGGTTAAAGAGATAATGGAAAAGAAGGTTATCACCGTAGATGAAAACGAGCTAGTGGAGGAAGCGGCCCGGATCATGGCGGATAACGATATTAGCTGCCTTCCGGTAATGCGGGATTCCGAATGCGGGCCCCTCCTGGTGGGGATTATCACGGGTACTGATCTGTTCCATGTGTTCATCAACGCCTTCGGCGCCCGCCATGCAGGAGTGCGGATCACCGTTAACATAGGGGAGCGGCCGGGACAGCTTGCAAAGCTCGCCGGGGCTATCGCCGAAAAGGGCGGGAACCTCGTGGCGTTTGTCTCTTCCGAGGGGGACGATCTTTCCCGCCGCCGGGCTACCCTCAAAATTACCGGCGTCAGCCGTGCCGAGGTTGAGGCCGTCATCAAGACTGTCCCCGATGCGGTATTGGAAGACATTCGCGAATAGCAAATTCAGATATGCGTGAATAATGATGAACCGGCTTGAGCTTCAATGTCCGCCCTTCATGCAAAAAATCCCGATTAATGGGCATGCTGTACTCTTCGAGCATTCGGAGTTTGCCGCGCTTTTAAAGGTATTTTAGTAGTTAAAAAAGCAACTGCTGTTATCCTGTGTTCAGCGGTTGAATTTTTTAAAAGTAACATTGCCGGCGCGTTACCCGGGGCAACGGCACTTACTTTTTTCAATCTATGGAATAGCTTAAAAAAAGCAAAAATTTTGAAGAATAACCACTGACCACACAGACTTCACGGACGAAAGCGGGGAGTTCGAACAAAAAGTCCGTGTTTTCCGTGAGGTCTGTGGTTAAAATTCTTAAATTTTGGGTATTTTCGCGGTATTTGGAAGCAGCGTACTTTGCTTTTCGCGTCTTTTCGCGTTTTTAGCGGTTAAATTTCTTAAAAGTAAAATTGCTGCTGTTTTGCCTTTTTCTTGACATTTTTCTGACCGCCGGTTATATTAATACTAAGAGTTTGAGGGGCTTTGCCCAAAAAATCCCGATTAATGGGCATGTTGTGCGCTTCGCTCATTGAGAATTTCTAAACGGAAGGAACCGGAAAAGACTAAACGGAAAATCCTTATCATGCGCTGCGCCAAGGAACTGATCCTGGGGTACGGGGTTGAAAAGGTAAGTATGACAGAAATAGCAGAAAAGGCCGAATTGAGCAAGGCGGTATTGTATCTTTATTCGTATTGAAGGGGTATTAAACCCCTGAATATAAATACCTTACGAGAACAACATACCCAAGAGTCCGCTCACTGGTTCGCGGGGGAGCTTTAGTGCGGCGGGGTTGTTGATTGAATATTTTAAAAAACGCCTCGATTCTGAGAAATTACCGATTAGGCCGTACAGGTCTTCCGGTTGTGTTATCTTGAACTGTTCGGCGAATCGGAGGATATGAGCATCATTTTTAAAATGAAAAATTATATCTCCCTTGGCTTGCAGAGGGGCGGACCGCGGCCGATTCTTTTCTAATTCTTCTTTCTAATGATCAGAACCATGCTGGAAAACGGCGTTGAAGAAGGCTTTTTGACCCGATAGATACCGGGGAAACCGCCTGGATCATCATGCCGCCCAAAGAAATGAGGAAGCCCCTGAGTATATCGGAGAGAGGGGATCGATTTTTTGAAATTATCCGCGCGGTATTGCGAGGGGGCATTGACAAATCGATACTGAAATTACCGGAACTTAGAAAGTAACAATATAACAGGAAATAACAGGAAGGAAGAATGGATAAATTATACCGGTATCCAATAGCCGTTGTTTTAATCATCGCGGTAATTACCGTTTTTTTGGGTATTCAACTGCCGCGCGCTCAATTGGATAATAACAACCTCCGTTTTGTGCCCAGCGATGATGAAGCGCGCCAGGTATCTGCCTATATAGACGACACCTTCGGCAGTTCTCTTTTTATACTTGTAGGTCTTGAACGTAAATATGGGACAGTTTTTGATGCGGTATTTCTCAATCAGATACGCGAATATGTTGATCGTCTTAAAGAAATTGAGATCATTGATAATGTCAATTCGATTGTATCCACGGATTATATCACAGGAGACGCTGAATCTATAAGAGCGGAGCAGCTTGTCCCCGCCGGTTTTTCCGGCAGCGATGAAGAAATAGCAGAATTAAAAAGAAGGATACTTTCCTGGGATATGTACAGAAGGGCGCTTATCTCCGATGATTTTACCGCGACCCAGATACTGGTTCCCCTTTCTATTTCCACCGAAGACGCCGGCAACCCTGAAGTCGTCGCCAGTTTTGTCCGTGTGCGGGACATAGCCCGCGAAATGTTCGGCGGTATGGCCGAGGTCTATGTTACCGGAATCCCGGTAATCAGCGCAACCATCAACGAAGCGGTGAACGCGGACCTTATCCTGCTCGTACCGCTGGTTATTATCGTGGTTTTAACGGTACTTTTCTTTTCCTTCCGCCGCCTTAGCGCGGTTGTCCTGCCCCTACTCACGGTCCTTATCGCGGTGATCTGGTCTATGGGTGCAATGCCTCTTTTCAATATACGGCTCTCGGTTATCTCTACCGTACTGCCAGTGATCCTTGTGGCGGTGGGGAGCGCCTACGGCATCCATGTAATTACCCATTATATAGAAGATATGGGCCTCAAGCCTGATACTATGGATAGAACGGAACACCGGGAACTTGTCATTGCTCTTGTACGCAAAATAGGCAAGGCGGTATTTCTTGCGGCCTTTACAACCTTTGTAGGCTTTTTCTCCTTTTGCTTTACCCGCGTGCTGCCTATCCGTGAATTCGGTTTTTTTTCCAGCTTAGGTGTGTTTGCCTCCTTCGCCGTGGCGCTGACCCTCATCCCCTCTCTGCTCATCCTGCGCGGACCCAAGCCCCTTCATGCCCGCCGGAAAGTCAAAGCCGGTGAAGAGACCGGCGCCGGAATTGAAGCGCCGCCGGAAGGCGAGCTGTTTAGCAATGTTATCGCCGGCATCTTCCTTACTATCGTAAGGAAGAAACGTTTTGTTCTTTTCGTATCCATTGTAACCGCTCTTGTTTCAATTTACGGCGTATCAAAAGTAATTATTGATAATGTCTTTATCGAATATTTTAAAAGCGAAACGGATATCAGTAAATCGGATAAATTCATCAGGGAAAAATTCGGCGGATCAAAAGTAGTGAGCGTTGTTGTGCAGGCAGAGGACAGCGGAACTTTGCTGCACCCCGATAGTCTTGGCGCGCTTGATAGGCTCGGTGTTTTTCTTGAGGAAAAGGTGGTTGAAACAGGCAAGGTAATGGGCTTTACCGATTTAGTCAAACGTATTAACCAGGTTGTCAATGCGGGGGAAAGCCCCGACGGTCTTAAACCTTCGGCCTATGCCCTTTCCTCCGATGATGAACAGGATATGAGCGGTATTGAAGACGAAGCGGGCGCGTCAGACGGCGTTTGGGATCCCTTTAATTTTGGAGATATTTTTGATGAAACAATTAATGAGGAAAACAATGCGGATGAAATAACCGAGTATGCCGAAAGCGCACCCATTACTCCAGAGGAAATGATAGACTTTTTTGAGCGCGCCGCAAGCGCCGGTAAAAAGAGGGGCCTGAACGCGGACGAGCTTATCTGGAACCTCAAGCGCCTTACCAATTATGAGGGCGCCGCTTATTATGAGATACCGCTGGATCCTGCGCGTTATGGAAAGACCAGGCCGGAGGAATTGCAGCAGATCGTTTCTAATTACCTTATGCTTCTTTCTGGCGATATAGACGACTATGCAAACGATCCTTTTGAGCCTACGGCTGTTAAAACCACCGTACAACTCCGTACGCTTGGCGATAAGGATACCGGCAGGGCTATCCGCGATATCAACCGGTTTGCCGAAACAAATTTTCCAAAAGACGTTAAAGTAATTGTCGGCGGCAGCGCGCTGGTAGAACAATCTCTTAACCGGCTTGTTGTACAGTCCCAGCTTATCTCGGTGTTTATTTCTATTATTATGGTTTTTCTTATCATTGCGGTTTCAAACCGCTCCTTCATTGCCGGTTGTATCGGCATAGTTCCGCTTTCTATCTCTATTCTTATCAATTTTGCTGTTATGGGCTTTTTAGGCATTAAGCTCAATATAGGCACCTCAATGGTTGCAAGTGTGTCGGTAGGAATTGGAATTGATTACACAATTCATTATATTGAATCATATAAACGCGAGTACCGCGCATCAGGCGGGAAGGGAGATTTCCTGCGGCGTACTTTTCTAACATCGGGCAAGGCAATCTTTATAAATGCGGTTTCTGTAGGCGCGGGCTTTGCCGTCCTGCTCCTCTCGCGGTTTGTTATGCTTGCGGATCTGGGCTTGCTTATTGCGCTTACCATGGCAACAAGCGCGCTGGTAAGCCTTACAGTAATTCCGGTTTTACTGACGCTGATTAAGCCCAGGTTTGTAAGGGCGGATGAACCTGTAAAATGACGAGGTGTTTGTTTTGGAGGGAGTTATGAAAGAATTTTTTATTGTTCCGCGTATAAGCGCATTGTTGTTTATGGCAGCCCTTTTGCCGCTTGCCATACCCGTTTATGCCCAAGCCCCTGATGCGTTGACCATTGTCAGCAATTCAAGGGATCGTATCAAGGCCGATACGGTTATGACGCGGTCTCGTATGGTCATTACCGCAAAGAATGGTTCCACAAGCGAGCGCGCCCTGGAACAATACTCCAAGGACGGGCCCAAGGGGAATCGTACCGTGATTGTTTTTCAGCAGCCGGCGTCGGTCAGGAATACACGTTTCCTTACAATGGAGAACCCCGGTAATGCCGACGACCGCTGGATATTTTTGCCGAGTCTCGGCAAGGTACGGCGTCTTGCGGCTTCCGAAGGCGCAAGTTCTTTTATAGGCACGGATTTTAGCTACGATGATATCTCTTCCCAGGATCGCGGCGCGGGCTTGGATACGCACCGTATCCTCCGTGAAGAAAGCCTTAACGGAAAAAGCTGTTATGTAATTGAATCCATTCCCCGGGACAGTTCCTATCAGTACGGCAAGATGCTGCAATGGATAGACAAGGGCAACAGCGTTAATTACCGGATAGAACTTTACGATAAAAGGGGGAATCAGGTAAAACTTTTTGAGATAACGGAATTAAAGGACGTACAGGGAAGGCTTACCCCTATGGTTACAAAAATGACAACCCTTAACGCGGGCACATCCACGACCATTACCGTTGAACGTATCCAGTACGATAGTGATATACCTGAAAGGGTTTTTACCACAAACTACCTTGAGACAGGGAATGCGCGAGGCTGATAATGAGAAACAATTATTTTTGTATGTTTTTAATTTTTACCTTTACCGCGCTTCTAGTTTCCGCGCCTGTTTTTGCGGAAGAAGACTTTGATGACTTCTCCGGCTTTTCCGATTTTGACAGCTTCGGCTCCGATGCCGGAAGCTCGTCTTCATCCGCCGCTTTACCCATAAGCATTTCGGGCGATATAACAGGCAGGCTTCTGGGTTTTGTTGATGATTTTAAAACTCAGGATAAATTCAAGGAGACAAGCCTTGGCGATATATTTTCCGGCAATTTGAATTTCGCGGTCAGGGGAGGCAAGGCCGACGGTGTGCTTAACCTTGCGCTGAGACCTGTTTTTGACGGGTCCTCAAGCCCGGTCCAAATTGACGAAGCCTACCTCCGCGCTTACTTAGGCCCGGTAAACATCGAAGCAGGTTTACGCAAACTCACCTGGGGAAAGGCCGATTCCTTGGGGCCGCTCGACGTGGTAAATCCGCTTGACTACTCGGACCTCAGCGCGCTCTCGGATCCGCTTTCTATGAAGATAGCGCGGCCCATGCTTCACGCGGTTTGGAATATCACCGATACCGCCAAACTGGAAGCGGTTTTTGAGCCGGGCTTCAGGGGTCATAGTTTTTCCCTCACTGATCGTTGGGCGCCTCCCCAGATTACAAGTTTACCCGAGTCAATCCTGACACTTACCAGGGCGAAACTACAAAGTCTGGTTGATGATAATACTATTAACCAAACCGATCTTGATACTCTTATGAGGGGGCTTCAATCCGGCTTTGATACAAATGCCGTTGCCGAAAAGTACAACACAGCTTCTTCTTTTCTGAACATGGAATACGCTCAGGTCGGCCTTCGTTTTACGACAACACTCGGCGGCGCCGTTGATCTTGGCTTTCAATATTTTTACGGCAGCCTCTTCCGTCCTGTTGCGGATCTGCGCGGTCTATATACGGCCCCCGCTTCGGAATTGTTGGCATCACTTAACAGTAGGGATTACAGCATGCTGTTCCCGCAACTGCGCTACAACCGGTATCATCAGATCGGCCTCGATTACGCGCAGGTGCTTGCCGGCTTTAATCTGCGCGCCGAAGCCGCCGTCAATATCACCGAAGATCTTTCAGGAGACGATGGAGGAATCACCAACCCCTTTATAGCGTGGTCCCTCGGCTTTGACCGCGACCTTGTGTGGGGGATCAACCTTAATCTCCAGGGCACGGAAACCATACGCCTCTTCCACGATAAAGTTTCCTCGGCGCCCTTAGACGGAGAGGCCGGCAAGGACATAAGCGCCACAAGGCTCGCCGCGATCCTTTCTAGGAAATTCCTCCGCGACGAGCTTGAACTCAAGGCAACCGGCGTCTGGGATATTGAAGATAAAGGTTTCTATATAGTACCCGCGGTAATCTGGACCAAGGACGATATTAAGGCCGAACTTTCCGCCGGGATCTTCGGCGGTGATGAATCGGGGGAACTCGGCGGTTATTGGAAGAACAGCTTTATCAAGACCGTGCTGGCCTTCTCGTTCTAGGAGCCTGTGGGACTTTGGTGAATTTTTGCATATTCATGCAAAAATTCCGATTAATGGGGCTCCTTTGGGAGTTTGCAAGGTATAAATTTGCAATAAATTGCAAATTTATACAAT